>JAIXPR010000171.1 GCA_027486155.1 Pseudomonadota bacterium
CCTTTCCCAAAGCAGGCCCCCTTCCCTATAGGAGAGAAGGTTCGCCTGAACTAGGCGACCGAACTTAGACCATCCGTTAAAAGATGATCGAGAACTTAAATTTAGAATGAAGACCTCAAGCAATTAGCGCAATGACCAAAATGCTCAGGTAAGAAAACTTTTTTCTTGCTTCGACTTTCGAATGAAACGCTAACGATCACCCTATGACGCGAGCTCTTCAACAGCCCGCGGAGAACGTTACTCAACAAACAACATCAATCCCTTCAGGTAATCCCCTTCTGGATGAAAGATGCTGGTTGGGTGACACGGCGCCTGATGGAGAAAGTCAACGATGCGCACGAAACGCCCAGCAGAGACCGCCGCGCGCATAATAGCGTCACGAAACATCTCTCGAGAGATGAGCTGGGAACATGAGAAGGTCGCGAGCGTTCCTCCCGGCTTAATCTTCTTGATCGCGAGCGCGTTTATCGTCTCATACCCTCGCATCGCGCGTTGCACAGCTCGCTGATGCTTGGCGAACGCGGGAGGATCGAGAACAATCACATCGAAGGTATCAGGTATCTGGGTGAGGTAGTTAAAACAATCCGCGACCTCGGCATGATGGGGAACGCTCGCGAAATTAGCCACAACGTTTTGCCGACAGAGATCGATCGCTGACTTGGAGGCATCAACGGAGGTAACGGACTCGGCGCCACCCGCAAATGCGTACACAGAGAAGGCTCCGGTATAGCAAAAGGCGTTCAGAACATGCTTCCCTCGAGACACCTCGCTCACCTTCTGTCGATTGACACGCTGGTCCAGGAAGAATCCTGTTTTTTGACCACCCGTTATGTCCGCCATGAAGCGTAGTCCGTTCTCAGAGAACGAAACCACCTGGGCTGGCTCCGCGACGGAAGACTCGGGCACCCCGGACTCTTCCGGCTCATCTATCTGGGACTCCACGCGACGAAACACTACCTTTGAAAGACCAAGCTCAGCGATTCCTAAAAGGCTCTCCTGAATGGAGTCCTTTACTCGCCACATACCGGCGGAATGACACTGAACCACCGCGGTGTCGGCGTAGAGGTCAATAACAAGACCTGGGAGTTCGTCGCCCTCCGCGTGAACCAATCGGTAACCGTTTGTGTTCGCGTTTCCGACCAGGCCGAGTCGCTGTCGCACCTGAGTAGCGTTCACAAGCTTGGAATGGATCAGCTCGCTCTCACTCTTTACCTCGTCAAAGGAGAGAAGCCGAACGGCGATCCCTCGGGTCCCCCAGTGACCACACCCTAACAACACCCCATCTTTCGAGCGAACGTCGACAAGACATCCTCGCTGCAACGTTCCACGACGATCGGCGATAGCACCGGAAAATATCCATGGATGACGACGCTTTACGGCGGACTCTCGACCTTGGCGAAGGACGACAACGGGACGCGAGGAATGTTCACTCATGAGGGGGCCTATGCAACACTAACTGACGCGCCCACTATCTTGGACGCGTAGCGTGCCAGTCGTACCACAAAGGCCGATACGCTAGCCAACGCTTGCCCACATCGGGCACGGCTTTATGGAAAGAACCGTGCCCGAATGGTAGCCCAGGTTGTCTAGGGAAGCGAGGCAAAACCTACTCGTGGCAATACCACCTAATTCCCAGTCAGTAAGGTCGTAAGATTACTCAGGAGCCGCCTCGGGCGAGACCCGAGAATATGGACGACCATTGATGGAGATCTCACTCCTCACGTCACGAACCCCGTCGATGTTAAGAGCCGCGGCGAGAACCTCATCAACCTGACGACGATTTGAGAGCTTTCCTTCCACAGTAGCGACCCCGTTTTGAACAGAGACCTTAAGATCTCTCATTAATCGAGGGTACTCATTCTCTAACGCCCGACGAAGCGATTCCTGGATCTCAGCGTCGGAACGCATGCCTTGAATAACTAACTGGTCAGACACTGTTCGCTTAGCGACCGAACTCGCCGAGGAGACTATCCGCTCACGAGTAGCTTGAGAATCGACCGTCCCCCGGAGGATAACGCGATTTGGATCCGTGACAACGGAGACATTATACCGCCCGTGTGGAACATCGCGCCGGAACGCCTCCTCCATCCTCGCTATCTCATCGTTGCGACGAGGCTGCGTGGAGCTTGAGATGGCGAGATGATTCTCTACTCGCGAAACACCCTGGGCCCGCTCCGCCGCCTGCTGTACACGTTGACGAGCTGCCTCGCTCTCGACGTACCCCTCGAGGTGAACCTCACCTTTTCCCTGATTATCGATCTCGATGTTGTGAGAGCCGATCGGTGGCTGGATCATCGCGATCTGCTCACTCACATTATCGTTCACTTCCCGCCAATCCGCCCCTACGGCTTCAAAGACACCGGCCATGGTAAACGCCGCCACGGCACATCCAGCGACGACAAACTTAGGAACTCTTGAGCACGCGCGCGCTTTCATACACTCTTCTCCTCTTTGTGTGGGAACCTGACTCCACAGAAACACTGGGACCATGAATCATATTGCGCCGCTGCGGTATGACCCACAACTGTCCCCTCAGAGCCCCCGTCTCACGCCCCCGCTAAAACCCTGAGGCCAGGCTCCCAGCACGCCTAAGTAGCTGATACAAAAGGCTCAACTAACCGACTTTTTCGGACTCTTTAATTGTCTTAGACCCTTAGAAAAGAGATACTACGAGAGGCTCACTTCTTGGGTCACGCTCACCAAAGGAACTTTCAGAACGTATGCAATCTCGCCCAACTAAATATATCTTCGTGACCGGTGGTGTTGTTTCTTCCATCGGCAAAGGTCTCACCACCGCGTGCGTCGGCGCGCTCCTTGAGGCACGGGGCTTGAAAGCCACCGCGGTGAAGCTCGATCCGTATATCAACGTTGATCCGGGCACGATGAGCCCGTTCCAACATGGAGAGGTTTTCGTAACCGACGATGGTGCCGAGACAGACCTCGACCTCGGCCACTACGAGCGATTCCTCGGCACTCGCATGTCGAAGCTCAACAACTTCACATCGGGCAAGGTGTATGAAACCGTTATCGCTAATGAGCGCCGCGGAGACTACCTGGGTGGCACCGTTCAAGTTATCCCTCACATCACCGATGAAATTAAGCGACGCCTTAAGCTAGCCGCCGAAGGCTTCGATATCTGCTTGGTTGAAGTAGGCGGCACGGTTGGTGACATCGAGAGCCTCCCCTTCCTTGAGGCTATTCGACAGATGCGCTCGGATGTAGGCACTCAAAACACCCTTTATGTTCATGTTACGCTCGTTCCACACATCGCTACGGCGCATGAGTTTAAGACGAAGCCAACTCAACACTCCATCAAAGAGATCACTGGCTACGGTATCGTGCCAAGCATCATCATCTGCCGCTCAGAGCAGCCGCTCGATGAGAAGATAAAGAACAAGATTAGCCTCTTCTGCAACGTCAGCCCCAACTGCGTTATCAACGCTCCAGATGTGAAGACGATCTACGAGCTCCCCCTTCACCTCAACAACGAGGGCCTCGATCAACGGATTGTAGAGCTCCTCAACATGTGGACCGGCGCTCCTAAACTCGACCCTTGGACCAAGATCGCTGCGTCTGTCACCGACGACTCTCGGAAGACTGTTACCATCGCGATGGTCGGTAAGTATGTAGATCTCACCGAGAGCTACAAGAGCTTGAGCGAGGCGCTCATTCACAGTGGAGTCGCGAACAACTGCAAAGTGAAGATCGTCTACGTTGACAGCGAAGGTCTTGAGACCACCGGCGTTGAGCAAGCTATTAGGGCCGCTCATAACGGCGAGATGGTTGACGCGATCCTTATCCCTGGTGGATTCGGTGTTCGCGGCAGCGAAGGAAAGATCGCCGCGGCGCGCTACGCTCGTGAGCACAAGGTGCCGTTCTTCGGTATCTGTCTCGGCCTCCAGATCGCTACCATCGAGTACGCTCGACACGTGGCGGACTTGAAGAACGCGACAAGCGCTGAGTTTGATCCGAACTCCCCCTGCACCGTTATCGACATAATGGATAGCCAGAAGAAGGTAGAGCAGAAAGGCGGCTCGATGCGCCTTGGCGCATACCCATGCGCCCTTAAAGCTGGCTCGAAAGCTCGGGAGATCTACGGCAAGGCGCAGATCAGTGAACGTCACCGTCACCGCTTCGAGGTTAACAACGTGTACCGCGAACAACTTGAGAAGGCGGGACTTATCTTCTCCGGCACATCGCCGGACAATACGCTGGCTGAGATCATCGAGATCAATGATCATCCGTGGTTCATCGGCGTTCAGTTCCATCCTGAGTTCCAATCAACCCCAAAGATCCCACATCCACTCTTTACCTCCTTCGTGGCGGCGGCTCTTGCTCTCAAAGAGAAGTCGCCTCTTACCGTTGAGAAGGGAGGAGAGAAGAAATCATCAGGATCTAAACCACAGAGCGGCGTTACAGCGAACGCTGTACAGCAGGAACTCACAGGCTCTCTTACGAGGAACTAAACGTGACTTTTCAGATAACCCCTTCAGTGAAAGTTGGGAGGGGTGAAAAGCTCCTTCTCATAGCGGGCCCGTGTCAGATCGAGTCGAGGGATCACGCGCTCGCCATCGCCGAGTTCCTGTGCAAAGCGGTGGAGAAACTCCCGATCTCTCTGGTCTATAAATCATCATTTGATAAGGCCAATCGGACGAGCGTCACGAGCCAGCGTGGCGTTGGCGTTGAGGCGGGTCTGCGTATTCTGGATGACCTACGGAGCTCGTTTAAGATCCCCGTTTTGACCGACGTGCACAGCGAGGAGCAAGCTCGAGAGGTTGGAAAGGTAGTGGACGTTTTGCAGATACCCGCATTTCTCTGCCGCCAAACCGACCTGCTGGTCGCCGCGGGACAAACCGGCAAAACGATTAATGTAAAAAAGGGGCAGTTCCTGCATCCCTCGGACATGAAGTTCGTGGCCGAGAAGATCGCCAGCACCGGCAACAACAAGGTCATGCTGTGTGAACGAGGGACCTGCTTTGGTTATCGAGATCTCATTATGGATCCTCGCGGCCTCGTTATGATGCGAGAGACCGGCTATCCCGTCATATTCGACGCGACCCATAGCGTGCAAAGCATGGGTGGTGGCGCGGGAAGCTCAGGGGGCTCGAGAGAGTACGTCGAGGTTCTCTCGCGAGCGGCCGTCGCGACCGGCGTGGACGGCCTCTTCATGGAGTGTCATAACGATCCCGATAACGCGCCCTCAGATGGCCCATGCATGCTTCCACTTGAACGGGTTGCCCCTCTCCTTGAGCGCTTAATCCGAATCCGAGAAGCAGCCGAATAGGAACGACCTGTGCCGATTATCTTGACCCGAAAAAAAAGCATGGCTCTCGGTCTCGGGCTACTCGGCGGGTTCTTCATCATTAGCGGATTTGTCATCTACGCTCACAACTCATCGAGAACTCCGCCATCGACCGGATCTCTCAACCGAGCCGACATTGAGGGACAAACCGGGCTCACCCTCTCCCAAACTCCCGGTGCGGGGATCGGCTTCGTGCTGAACGACTTCCATCGAAGTGCCGTAAAAGATGGCAAGATAGTCTGGGAGATCTTCGGTAAAAAGGGGCGATACGACGCCGGCAAGAATCGCGCGGAGATCGAGGAACCCAGGCTTAATGTTAACCGGGAGAACGGGGAAACCGTCAACCTAACCGCTAAACGCGCCGATATCGAACTCACCGGAACGGAGATCCTCAAGGCTGAGCTCTTCGACGATGTCGTGGTGGTGCATAACCGGGAAACAACGATTAAGACGGATCGCGCTATCTACGTTAAAGCGACCGAGACGATCGACATGCCGAACTACGTCCAAGCTGAGAATCCGATCTTCACCATGAATGGTAAAAAGCTTCACGGTAATATCACCGACCAAACGATCACGATCACCGGCGGGGTTCGAAGCACATTCAAACCACGGCGGAAAAGGAAAAGATAACCTATGAGATACCGCGTCATCGCTCTCGCCTGCGCAATCCTCATCTCCTCCCTCGCGTTCGCTCAGAACAATCCCACGGGATCTATGGCGAATATGATGGACTCTAAGGCGTTTGACGACAGTTTCGGCAAGCTTCCTACCAACATCACCTCCGATTCCCTCACCTTCAACGCGAAGGACCGCGTATTCTCGTACGTAGGGAACGTCCAGGTAACGCAAGGAGATATGCGACTCACGTCAAAGACACTCGAGGGAACCTACAGCGAGAAGAACGAACTGCTCAAATTAGTGGCGAAGGGTGACGTCTTCATCTCGAAGCAGGACATTCAAGCGACGGGCCAGATAGCCTCCTACGACGCGGTCGCCGCAATCGTCACCCTGACCGAAAACCCTCAGCTCCAACAGAAGGAGAGCATTCTACGAGCCGACAAGATAAAGATCTTCCTCAATGAGAATCGCAGCCAAGCGGAGGGAGACGTGCGGGTTACCTTTGTGAATTCAAAGGATGGGAATCCGGGAATGCCCTCGTTGAACCCGGTAGCCGCGCAACCATCACCTGCTCCAACGGCGGCAGCGGTGGCCACATCAACGCCGGCACCGAAAGCAACCGCGGCACCCGCGTCCAGCAAGAAGGCCGTGCCGACGAAGAAGAAGCCGACGCCAACTCCGACGCCGACGCCTAAGGCGAAGAGGAAGGGTTAGTCGAGTCTTGGCATGAGCGCCCGGGACGGGCCAATACACATAACCGCCGGTAGGGCCCGACTCCTGGCGTGCCGTATGACAGCTGCAGATATCAAGGCTTCATCGACAGGCTTAAGATACGGCCCGCGAGGACGCGGGCCCTACCTATGGCCTGCTCTCTTTTATTCAACAAACATCACCTGTCTCGATCTGTTTCTTTTGGACCGATTAGGAGGGAGCCCCGCCGGCCTCAGTTTCTTGTGTAGGGGCTTGGTGCTGTTACTATAGAAGCACAATCAAATTGGGTAGAAGAGCGCTAACGGCGAAGCCTGGAGCACACCTGCAGGCTTCGTCGAACGCAACGTAAGGTTATGTAACCTTAGGTTTTCGGTGGGCACTATAACCTAACCACATTACACTCATGAAATTAGTAAACACAATCGAGAGCTTCGTAGGGGCCCTGACGGCCGTGAACGAACTCCTCAAAGAAAAGGGGCATGCTCAGATGTCATGCATCGATCTGATCTCGCTCGTTCTTATTCGGCAGCACGGTCAGGACGGGATCGGAAAGATCGGCAAGATGAGGGGAGTCTCTACAGCCGCTATCACCGGTAACATCGATTCCCTTGAGGAAAAACTCCTCGTCACCCGCACGACCCCCAAAGAAGACCGCCGCAAAGTCTTGGTATCTTTTTCGCCCCTTGGTGAAGAGGTCCTGACTGCCGCGTCGGCTGCCTTGGATGAACAATAAGCTCTAATCCGCTCCCCAGAGGCACCAGCGCAACCCCTAGCCTGGTGCCTCTGGCGCGACTCATGAGTCTCTTTCAATCGGTTCTTTCGTTGCGTTCGTCGTTGTTTTTTCGGTGCATTTTGGGCGACATAGCCGTATGGTATCTGATGAAGGATGGGGGGCCTTGTGCTCAACACCTCGCGCATCTTGCCTTTACGAAAACTGAGGGAGCTCCTGATGGCACTCGAAACGACCGCTCATATCACTCCAGCTCATACGGTAACACCCGCTCGCGCGAGCGCCTCATTCACGAGGGATTTTATCCACACCCGCGGGAGCGTCGAGGTCGCGCCGGGCGAAACGAGCCCGCGCACGACCGCGACCGCCAGCGTTGTTACTTCGAAGACCGGTCTCGATACTCAGTTCTGGGCGCTCCGTACATCGCTGCAAGTATTTCACCAAGGCTCGGGCCGATTTATCACCGCAGAAAACGCGCTCTATGATCTACCGTTAGATGCTAAGACTCTCCTCTCCCTCCATGATGACACAACATGGAGCGAACCTCTGAGAGATGGTCACGACACGCTCTGCGCCATCTTTCGACAATCAACAGAGGAGGCGACGATCCGAGGCCTTGAACTTGCGGACGTGTGGCAGATGATCGGCGCACAGGAAGGTCAGGCCACAACGGACGCCGATTCTGAGCTGCGATCTATCTCGGCGCTTTTGGCAAACAAGATACGGCAGGCGTTCGCTCAGGCGTAGCCACCTGCTGCGGCGGCGATGTGCACCCCGCCGATCTGGAACACCGCCGATCTGGAACACCCTACTTTTCCGGACAACTTTTAGTGTCCATCTCCGAAAAGTAGCTATGCCACGAGCCAATCGCGCTTTCTCCGATAATACCATCTACGAGATCGTTCCCCGAGCACGAGCAAGCCTGCCCATGCCTCCAACCCAAACCTCAAACGAGCTAAAGCTCGGAATCCTCGGAAGAACACAGCGAGATAGTAAGGTTGAGCTCTGTCACTTTGTTGATATGAACAACCATAGTCATACGCTTGCGGTGTCCAATACTTGTAACAAAATAAGTCAATTCTACATGGAGCTTCAAAAGAAGACGACCGATGCCGTAAAAGCGCTCCTTAAACTCCCCTCGCTTTCTTTATGGGGGGATCGACCAACGGTCGCCGAGGTTGCGACCCTAGACGATGCGATTAAACGGATTGCATATATCTACTGCAATCCATCCAACGCATCGCTCTGTGACTCGATTGAAGAGTATCCCGGAATAAATTCCTGGTCAGCATTTCTAACGTGCGAACCCAGGGTAGACGCTGAGATAGCAATCGATGCGCGGTGGTATCCCGTATCAGAGATCCCACAACTCCCCTCTCGCTCACTTTCCCCAAAACAAGATGCACGGCTCTTGCAAGAGCTTACAGCATCAGAAAAAGCATTAAAGCATCCTATCACAATCAAACCGTTCAAGTGGTTAGAGGTCTTTGGAATTACCGAGCCCGACGCGATTGAGAGGATCCGTCAAAGAGTCATCGCTCAAGTAAGAGAGACAGAGCGAGCCAACGCTAAAGCGCGTCGAGCCGCCGGAAGAAGATGCGTTCCTCGCGCAGTCCTACTCCGCGAGCCATATTTGAAACCTCACATCCCCAAGAAGAAGGAGCGCAAGATCTACCTCATCTGTGGGGACAGAGAGCGACGATTGGAATTACTCGAAAAGTTCCGACAGATCTTCGCTCGTTGTCGAGAGTGTTATCGCAAAGCTAAGGAGGGCCTCTGGGTAGAGTGGCCGCCGGGAACCTTTACTCCCTGGTTTCCTCCTGGATTTGCATTTCCTGTACCTGCGGTTACCTGACCAAATGGCACTTTAGTGCAGTTTTCCGACCAACGTAGAACTATCCTGTCAGAAGTTCGCCTTACACTTCAGTCCTCGATACGCCGCTAGATGATGCCCTATCTTAGCGACCGGCTTCCATCTGCTGAAAATCCTAACGCTGTGACACTTCTCCAGCTACCAACCACCTATTCTATAGACCGACTGGGCCCTCACCTTAAAGTAGGGCGTTCCACAGGTCCCGAGGGTTCAAGCTCGATAGGACACCTGTATCAAAGTAGGGTGTTCCAGAGATCCTTCTGTTAACTTAAGCCGTTTGAAGAGCCCTGTAGAAAGCGGTTCGCACACGCGTCGTTACCCGGACGATGGCTACGGCCGCCCGGCAAGCTGGGCCACTTACCGTTGAGAAGACGGTTAGCGGTATCATAGTCACCGCGAGAGGCTGCGGCAGCGGCTTCCGGGTTATACGCCTGAATGTACAACGCGGTCGCACGAGCCTGCTCCTGGGGGGTATAATTCCCATTTCCACCACCGTTGTTCATGGCCGACGCGGTATCTCGTGGAACACCGAGTCGGACGGCGTGCTCAACATCCGCTTGATTCGTCTGGAAATAGCCATAGTCACCGTATCGCGCCTGCGCTTGCTCAAGCGTGAGACCTTCCTGTTGCACTCCGCGACGAACGTTAGAATTGGCGTATGACTGGCCGGGAACCGTTTCGACCTGATTGTAGTAGTCTGAGTTCGCCTCCCTGGCAGAGAAGCTGGTCTCCCGAGCTCCGATACTCATCACATAGTTGGAGAAATTCTGGTTAACCTGCCCATCCGCGATCGAGCCTATGCCCGAGGGGTTAGCGCACGAGCCGTCGTAGGGGAGGTTAGCTGACGGAAGGTTCCCAAGTGATCCCGTGGCGCTTCCATTCGCCCCCATCAAATTAGCAAACGCCGCCCGCGCACTCTGCCCCGTGTTCGCGTTGTTGAACTGCATCGCGCTATCGGCTGGGAAGAACATGCCGAAAAGCTGCTGCAAGACTGCTACGAATTGCATCCCCTGCAAAAGCTGGTTATTTTGGCCCATGAACTGGCCGAACGGTCCCGCCCCAATACCATTGCCAAACATTGAAGACGCAGTGCCTCCTCCGAGTCCCTGAAGAATACCATTTAAATTCGGTGAACCACCTTGGCTAAAGCCTCCGAGGGCCTGATTAACCCCCGCGACTCCCCCTACCATGCCGGCGACATTTTGAAGTCCCGAACCACCCCCCTGTTGGAAACGCCCGAGTGTAGATTGGATTTGGCCGACCGCTCCAGCTACCTGTGCCCCCGACTGAACGGTACGCGCGATGTTACTCACACCTGAGGGCAAGCCCGTTCGCCCCGCACCAACGGCTCCAGCGATCTGACCGACCGCGGGAATCATCGACGTGCCCTGCTGACCTGCGCCACCAATCGCGCGGAACGCGCCCATAGGGTTCCCGTTCTGAATGTTTCTCATAGCGGCACCCGCATTAGCGGCTGCTCCCGGTGGGATAATATTTCTGACTGACGGCACTTCACCAAAATTTCCTGTTGGAAGAGCTATCTCTGGTCGACTGGTCGCACCGTTAAAGATATCTCCCGGACGTGGAAGGAGAGGAGGAGCTCCGGAGTTCCTGGAGTTATTCGATTGACCCCACATGGGCTCCGCTGTGCTTGTCTGACACGGAGTCAGCGCGACGACACAGGCCGCCACTACGACACTCAAGCCAAGAGAGCTGTTTCTGCCTGTGGATGGGAAGTTCTTCACAACGTACCTCACGCGAGTAGTGCAAACCTGCTTCACTATGCGCTCCTATCTCTCGCCTCCGACGAAAGCCCGAGTACACGGTGAGCACACCTGTGATGTATGGGTTATGGAACGCCGTGGTGAATAAGTGCTCTAAAACGTGTGAGTTTTTCGTAGCGGGATATTTTTTTGATAACCCCCGGATTTCACGGTGCTAAAAAAATCAGTTTCCGACCGTTTCGAGCACCAACAAACGGGGCAACCGGAGAGCTATGCGACCGACCTCGCCGCGATATCGTCGAGTCGCTCGCCAGGATAATTGGTCGGAAACTCCTTGCCGATAACCTCGGCGAGGGCGCTCGCTGACATGAAACTACCCGAAATCCCCAAAATACCTTGCCGCCCACCTCCGCAGAGGAAAAGGTTCGAGATCGCGCGCATCCGATAATGGGAGATAGGGCTCACGCGCTGAGCGTCGAGATCCGCACCACCCAACGCGCCACCAAGGATCTCCCGCATGTGTCGAGGATCGACCGCCTCGGAGAAAACAAGTTGCGTAGAGAGGCCAGGCATAAGTGTCTCCCGCAAAGTCGTAACTATCGTGTCCTTAAATCCCAGCCCGTCGAATTTCCATCCGGCGTAACGAGCTAGGGGAGGCACCGGTACAAAGACCGAGAACATTTCTCCCTCGTCACGGGCACCACCGTTGGCTAACGAGGGCACGCGGTGCACCGCGAAGGTTGGATCCTTCGGTAAACGAGTGCCCTTACATATCTGCGAGAGAAGCCCCTCCCAGCGTTGCGCGTGGATGATAGTGGTGTCCGGCACCTCCAGATGAGAGCGCTTCGTTTTCAAGAAGAGCCAGTACATTCCCACCGATGGCGCAGTCGACCGAAGATACGCTCTCTCAAGGGAGGACCATTGATCGTCCCGCAACACGTGACTCAAGGTTCGCGAGTCCCCTCCCGATATTACCAGGTCACATCGAATGACAACGCGTTCACCTTGATGAGCGGAGTAAATGGAGGAAACTCTTCCCGCCCCATCCTGAGAGAAACTCACCACCTGGTGATCGTAGTAGAAACGAACCCCATGTCGCATACCGAGAGCAACGAGCTCCTTCATGAGTGCAGGCATGCCGCCACGTACAGACCACACCCCCTCTCGCCGCTCCACCGCGTGCACCGCGGCATAACGAGCTGACGCAATCAGGGGACTCTCGCCCAAAGAAAGGGAGTGCCATGAAAATGCCTGACGGACCCTCCGATCAACGAAATAACGTCCAGTAAGCCTCCAAAGACTAGAGAGGGACACCTGCGGCATAGAGAGATTTCGCAAGATATCGCGAGTAGTCATCCTACACCCAGCATGCACGTCAGCTCGCTCCGTTTCGTAGAGCTGCTCACAGTGTTTAAGAAACGCCCGATAGCGCGTGGCGTCCTCTGGCGAGATCCGAGCGATCTCATCCTCCTGCTGTTCAATCGACGATACGATGTCGAGGTGCGTCCCATCAGGATAGAGGTTACGCCGATACGGATTACTCGGTATGAACTCTACGAAATCAGGGCGACGCTCTTTAAAAAGCGCGAACAGTCCATCAAAGAGCCACGGCTCTGAGATTGAACAGGGAGCCGCCGCGACTGAGTGACCGTGAACACGCAACGAGTATGCGCCGCCCCCTGGTTCTGAACCAGCCTCCAAAACATCGACATCATGACCAAGCGCGCGGAGGTGCAACGCGCTCGCTAAGCTCTCGAGTCCCGTACCGATAACGACCGCTTTCATATTCGAAAGGGTAGCAAGATAGATCCGAAAGCAACATCAAAAATGGGCTCGATATCAGATGGGTCCGCTACCAGCGTATGAGGTTGCCACCCCATGTGAATCCAGCACCGAACGCGAGCGTGAGCACGAGATCCCCCTGCTTGAGTCGTCCTTCAGCGACCGCCTCCGACATACAGATCGGAATTGTAGCTGCGGTCGTATTTCCATACCTTTGGATATTGTTGAAAACCTTCTCAGGAGGAAGTCCGAGCTGCGTTCGCACCATCTCATTAATACGGAGGTTCGCTTGGTGGGGAATAATCAGGTCGATCTGCTCAGAAGATATCCTGTTTCGCTGTAACAACGTCCCCGCGGTTTCAAGTAATCGAGTAACCGCGTTTTTAAAGACAAGCTTTCCATCCATCGAGGGATGCACCCTGGATTGTTGAATGTCATCAGCGGAGATGAATCCTGGCGTAGCCGTCCCTGGGAGCTTCATGCAGAGAACCTCCGCGCCACTTCCATCGCTGCCGAGAAATGAGTCTACAATTCCTCGATCTGACGCGGTACCCTCCACCGCTTCAATGGTGACGGCGCCCGCGCCATCACCAAACAACACGGCCATATCGCGGCCGCGGGTTGTGAGATCAAGCACCGGAGATTGTACCTCAGCGCACACGAGGAGTATCTTTTTCGCCTGTCGGCTCTTCACGTAGCCATCAACGACCGAGAGTCCGTACACCAATCCGCTGCATTGCGCCCTGATATCGAGAGCTGGGATAGTCCGACACCCCAATTTTTGCTGGAGCATCACACCAACGCCTGGGAAGTAGTAATCGGGAGAGAGCGTCGCGACGACGATAAGGTCCACATCCTGCGCGCTCCACCCAGCTCTCTCAAGAGCGACTCGAGCGGCTCGCTCACCTAGCTCCGAGGTACCGGCACACGAGGTATCAACGAACCGACGCTCCTTGATGCCGGTACGTTCCGTAATCCATTCGTCACTCGTGTCCATGAATTTAGAGAGATCGTCATTGCTAACACGACGCTCTGGGACATAGTGCGCGACTGAACGGATCTGGGCGCGAAGCTCCATATGAGTCTCCCTCGTTGGTGAATAGGTATCCGGGGAGACGTCTCGTTAGCCTCCCGCTTCAGCCTCAGTGTAGTCGACTTACGGTATCAGCACCAATATCTTATCGCCGAGCCCGAAACCGGTGTGATACGCTAGCGTTATGAGTATTCCGGTCCAAAAATTCCGCATCGCGCTCTACGGAGTGCTTGTCGAGAACGATCGAGTTCTTCTCGCGACTACCCTCGTCCCCTCCGGTACTATCACCAACTTTCCCGGTGGCGGACTTGAGTTAGGAGAAGCCCCCCTTGAAGCGATACCGCGTGAGTTCCAGGAAGAAACGGGGCTCATCGTCGAGGTGAAGGAACTTCTCTTCTGCTCGCAGCTCTTCCAACAGAATCCCGAATATCCAACCGAGCAACTTATGCACTTATTCTACCGAGTTGAACGGAGGGGCGGAGAGCTTATCACGCAGGGGAACGGCGATGACGTCGCGGGCGTAGAGTGGGTAACCCTCGATGAACTCCCTCAGAGACGGATCCTCGCGGTTGACCTTGAGTTTACAAACCATCCCTCCTTTCGACAGCTCTTTCAGTAGACATCTCCCGTTTCGGCTGTTACACAACCTTCCATGACCTTTGAAGAGTTTCTATCGTTGTGCGAAGCAGAGACCGAGCCGAAGCTCGCGAGCCATCTTAAAGCGCTGTGGTTTGATCGCCAAGGCGAGTGGGATAGCGCGCATGAGGAGATCCAAGATGGCCACGATACGTTCAGCGCCGCTATTCACGCCTACCTTCATCGCAAAGAGGGCGACATCTCGAACGCGCGCTATTGGTATAGCACAGCGAATCGACCGGTTTTTAAAGGCTCCCTCGATGATGAGTGGAAAGCGCTCGCCAGA
>JAIXPR010000273.1 GCA_027486155.1 Pseudomonadota bacterium
ACACCCGGCAATCGATAGCGTTGCGCGGCTATCTTCGCCACCAGGTCGCGGGAGACATCCCGAAGCAGGAGCTTCGGTTCATACATTCGGCGCTTCCCCTGTCGAGTCAACTTCTCAATCAGGTCATCCGCGGGCTGTCCCGTAATCTCGGCGAGCGCCCGAACGGTTTGCTCAGGATTCGGACTATCCTCGGTCACGAAATCGATATTAAACGACGGCCTGTTACGAACGAGAACCTCGCCATTTCGGTCAAGGATGAGTCCACGCGGAGGAGGCACATACACCATACGAAGTCGATTATTCTCTGAGCGATCTCGAAAAACATGTCCATTAATTATCTGAAGATGCCAGAGTCGTAACGCCAAAACGAAGAGACACGCCGCGCTGATCCCAAGCGCGATCCATGTTCGCGCGTTCACGTTTAACGATGGTCGCTCAAAAGACGCCATGAATTACACCGCTGATGCCGCGTTTCCACGCCCGACATACGCCCCACTTCCCCGACGCGAACGGCGAGAGAGGAGGCTCAAAATAAGCGGCGCGACGAGCGCCGTGACGATAGCTTGCCCGAGGACTTTCTGAGGGTACTCCCAGGTTAGAGATGGGTACTCATTACCAAAGAGCGAGAAAAGGATATTAGCGACGACGACAGCGGAAAACGCGATGACCATCGCCGCCAATCCCGAGTCGATAAAGAGACGTCGGGAAAGGAGCGCCAATCCACAAAAAATGGAGACGAAAGAACCAGCCCACGGACCAACGAGGACCGCGGAGGAAAAGTCGAGAAGTATGCCCACAGCAAATGACATCACACACCCGAACGCGTTGGTCTCGGAGAAGGAGAGATAGACCACGAGGATAACGAGGAACTGAGGAATAAACCTATCAGCGATGCCGAGATGGCCAAGAATTCCCTGAAGCGCTATCGCCACGAAGGCGTAGAGGATCAACCACAATACCTTCGCCATTTACTCCCTCCGCTTCGCGTGCTTACCCGACTTCACCAACGAATGAGCCTCTTGGAGCTTCGCGGTTTGCTCCTGCTCACCCGTCACAATCAAAACTTCCTCAAGCTTGTCGAGGTCAACCGATACCTTCACCTCTATGTTCTGCAGAAGAGTACCGGTTTCCACGGCGACCTTTGAGACGATTCCAACGATAAGTCCCTTGGGGAATATGCCGTCCATTCCCGAGGAGACAACGGTATCTCCTACTCGCACCGGCGTCTGTTTGCTCACATACCGTAATTCGCAGTGGTCGGCGCCTACCCCTTCAATCACTCCCCGCACCCGTGAATCCTGGGTCATCACATCGACACCACTCGCGTGGTCCGTAACGAGAAGGACATGCGCGTAATTCGGACTTACCGCCACAACCTGGCCGACAACTCCTCGGGGATGCACAACCGCCATGCCAACGCGAACCCCCATCAGGCTTCCCTTGTTGACGATCACCCCTTGGCCCCAACCACTGGGTTCGTCCCCAATGACGTTTGCCGCAACGCCTCGTAGCTGAGATACAGAGTTAAGGTCTAACAAGGTGCGAAGTCGCTCGTTCTCTCGCTTAAACTCCTCAAGCAAACCTCGCTCACCATCGAGTTCGGTAACACGGGCTCGAAGACTCGCGTTCTCCTCGGAAACGTTGAGGAGTCCGAGATATCGGCTCCAAACAGAGGAAGCGGAATCTTCCATGAGGTCGACAGCAGCGTGAAGGGGCGCGATGACCTCAAAAAGAGCGGATGTCCCGGTGCGGGCGAACGATGGGTGCCGGGCGCTGTACGCGGTCAGGAGCAAGGAGCAACAGAGAAGGCAAAAGGAGAGCGCCGCAATCTTTTTTCTCTCCGAGACCCCTGTCGACATGCTGACCTACTCCCTCGCTGGCTTGGTGGTACTTTCTATCTACTTACTACTGGAGCACAACGTCTTTGAGGTCGTGCAACTTATCGAGCACGACACCGGAACCGATCACAACCGCGGAGAGCGGATCCTCTACAACTTGCGTGATAATACCGACCTCTTGCGCGATTCGTTTGTCGAGATTCCGCAACAAGGAGCCTCCCCCCGCCATCGTGATCCCACGATCGATGATATCACTCGAGAGCTCAGGCGGACACTTCTCAAGCGCGATCCGCACCACATCGATAATCTGGTTGACCGGTTCAGCGAGAGCCTCAAAGACCTCGTCCTCAGATACGACAATAGCCTTAGGCACCCCTTGGAGAAGGTCTCGCCCCTTTGCCTCAACCTGCATCGGCTCCCCGCTCGGCAGCGCGTTCCCTATCGCGATTTTTATCTGCTCCGCGGTGCGTTCGCCGATCAGTACGTTGTGGCGACGACGAATATAATTGGCGATAGCCTCATCCATCTTATCTCCCCCTACCCGCACCGATTGCGAGTAGACGATCCCTTTAAGTGAAATAACGGCGATCTCTGTGGTGCCGCCTCCGATATCAAGGATCATACTTCCTCGAGGTTCTGTGATCGGCAATCCAGCCCCAATAGCCGCGGCCATCGGCTCCTCGATCAACAACACCTCACGAGCGCCAGCGGATTCAGCGGACTCACGAACCGCTCTCTTCTCGACCTCAGTAATACCGTGAGGAACGCAGATAATAATTCTCGGTCGAACGAGCGCGCGGCCTTTGTGTACTTTGCGGATGAGAACTCGAAGCATCTCCTCGGTCATCTCAAAGTCAGCGATAACACCGTCCTTCAAAGGTCTTACGGCGGTTATGGTCTCAGGGGTACGCCCCAACATGTCCTTCGCCTCGGTGCCGACAG
>JAIXPR010000018.1 GCA_027486155.1 Pseudomonadota bacterium
AAGTTTCGCTCCATGTAGGACGCCCCCACGACCGTTCCCACGCCAATCACTCCCAAGATGACCCACGGGCTCACCGATACGGTGCCGAACGCCTCAAGGAGTACCCGCCCGAGAGAAAGTGTGATGAGCGCAACGCCCGCGAGCAACATTCCCCTCCTCTCACTGATACATGCCACCGTGAGCGCGACGATACCGATCAGGAGCGACACAACTCCAGCTTCCATTCCGCTTCCATTCATCAACTCAACGACTCCAGTAGTAAAGAGCGTAGCCGCGGAGGCGAATCTAAATACACCTGTCGACTCGCGAGCCCGTTCGGCCATCACGGTGAATGCGGCACCCATCGGCAAACCTATCACTAAGGGAGCGAGCGCCGACCCGCTCAGGTCGAACCCTTGAATGACCGCATCGCCAACAAAGAACCCTCCAAGCCCAACCAGGTACACAGAGAGGTGCTCACTCACCGTTGTCACGAGCGAGCTGATTCTAAGGCGGGGCACCAACTCGAAGGCGATTGCGCCTCCTACAATGCACACGAGTCCCGTAAACAGAGAGGTGGCGCCATACAGGAAGCACTGGCGGCCAATCAACATGCCCACAGCGATGAATGGTACACTGCGGGCTATGGCTCCCTCTCGGGTTCGCAACTCAAGTACCGAGGCGAATCGGATCTCTCCGATCAGGGTGCACGCTGACGCGAGCGCCATAATCGCGCCCACGACTACTGGATCTCTTGAGGGGATCATGAGCGCAGCGCTGACACCGCAACCAAGCATGAGGAGCTGACGGGCGTGACTTCGAGCAAGCACCGAGTACGCCATGAACGCCATCGGCACTAAGGTCGCAACACCCACACCGACCGCTATCAGGACATCAGAGAGCGATGAGACGCTCCAGTAGAGCGCGCTCGGATAACTCCCCGACGTAGTCGTAGCGGACCCCACCTGGGAGAAGATGATGGCTCCGAGCTGCGCGGCATGCACCGGTAACAGCGTCACTACCACTCCCAACAGCGTTCGAGCGCCCTTATTCTCACCGATCTTCAACCCGCATAGGAGTCCGGCACCACACACCCCAACCGTGAAGATGAGAAATGAGAGATACCGCGTGAGGTGGTTCATATCTCCCCACCGCTGAAACATAAAGGATCCCGTCGCGGCGAGTAGCACCGCGATACCCACGTATCGCAGGGCCATGCCGATACGCGAGATCTTGTCACGCTCTCGGGATACCGCCGCGAGCCGCTCCTCGCTTTGTCTCTCCTGACCCGCTCTATCCGCGGCTAGAGCCTCGTCTATCTCTCGTACTTCAGGTACCGCATTCGTGTTCATATACATCTCCATCTTCATACTTTGACGTTTTGTCGCTTACTGGTTCTCTGACACTAAGGTCGCGAGTATCGCTTGCAGCGCACCCTCCTCCTCCTTCGATGAAAACTCTTGGGTCAGTTCATCGACATCACTTACTACCGAGGAATCAACATGGTGCTCACACGCGCTAATTCGCGCCTCCCAACGATCAAAGATGTCATCAATCTCACCGATCGTTGAGGAATCAACGGTGTGAACCACTCGCAGCGCCTCGGCTCGAGACTCACGGGTGCGCATAATATTTCGTTGGTGTCGAAGCGCGTTGAGCTTCTCCTGAACAACGGCGAGGTCGGCGTTGAGCTGACGCTCAAGCTTTAAATGCCCAATGGCCTGCTCTTCAATCTTGGCCGCTTCAGCGAGGTATCGCTGCCGGCGCCGAACACATTCAAGCGCCTTGATCTGATCCTGAGCGGCGATGCGCTTCGCCCGTTCCTCCCAGGACGAGGCCTCCCCGCGTAGCTCCTCAACCCGCTTGCGCATCGCGATACCATCTTTTTGCACCCTACTCAGCTGAGCTTTCGCTCGCCCAGCCGCGTGCTCCGCTTCGCGTATAGCGGTGGTCACGAGAGCCTCATGATTCTCAAGTTGTCCGATCACTCCCTCAAAACTTGAGAGAATGCTGGCGGTCAATCGTCGTAAGCTATTCATAGTTCCTCCTTAAAAAGGGAAGTTAGTATCTTCACCAATGGTATCAGGAGAAAGGCGAGGAATGAGCGACCTGTGGCGTTACATTGTAACACAAGCTGCCGTAAGAACAGGTAAGTAACTGGTGTCCTGTTTGTAAATTGGCTGTATGTGCTGGCCCGCTTTTGTTACACTGTACCTATGACTCTTCGATCGACCGTCGACAGACTTGAAATATTCATGGCCAGCGCAACCATCGCCGCGCATGCGAGCTTCCATGAAGGAGGCTTTCGTCTCCGAGATGTTAAGTTCTTCGTAGAGCTCTTTCTTAACTGGTCAGAGGATGTCGAAGCCGCAACCCACTCATTACAGAACACACAGCTTGCGCGATTCCTCTCCACACTAACCGATAACGGCTTCGCGAAGCGGGCTTCAAAGAAGAGCACACCGATCTTTCGCCTTACTCGCCTTGGACTTCTTGAGCTGCTGACCCGAATCATCGGCTCGAAGAACGTCTTTCATCCCTCTACCGCACTCTTTCGCGTCTGCTTCGTAAAAAGCTATCGACCACGACTTGAAGCGCTTGTAAAACGAGAGGGGTCCCATTTTCCGCACTCCTTGCGTGTTGAGTTGGCGGCTCTCTTGGATCTTGAAACCCTTGTCGCGCATGAGATCGCCCGCGTTGAACGCGCGCTAAAACGCACCGAACAAAGGATCGACGACGCGCTGAAGACGAGCGCTCTCACGAAGAACCGGCTCGCTGCCGGCATCCCATTTTCGGATGTTGTCCGGGAGGTGGAGGATCGCTATCCATACGAGCTCAACTCGATGAAGCCCCTTGCGGAGTTAATCGCATCTGTCGCTCCCGACCAACGACAGTGGGAGTTAGAAGATGGCAACCTTATCCGTGTTGAGACTATCTGGAAGCCCCAACGAGCGCTCTTGCAAGCTCTCCTCAGTCAATTAAAGGCGATGAGCAATAGCCTGTGAGGAACCACCGGTTACAGAAATCTTCGGGACCGTGACGGGCGTGAAGCTCACCCATGCAACGAGACTCATTGGAGTCAGAGATCGTATTTGAGCCCAGGCGCCCTCGGTCGTTCACGGGTCGTCGCAAACGGCTGTATCCCTTTCATCCTCTCAAGGGTGGCGACGAGATCCGCCCGTCTGCGTGTAACCTCGGCGCTCAATGTCCCGAGATCCTCCACCACAAGGCGATACTCAAGCGCTCCTGTGATGTTGGGCGAGGGATTGATCGTGACCGATATCCCCATTCCCCACTCAGATGAAATGATATCCGCCAAACGAGCCATGACCCGCAGATCTCTTACCCCTTCCTGAGCGAAGAATATCGCGGCCGATTGGTTAATCCACTCCTCGATCTGCGATCGAAGGAGGGGATCCCGTAACACCTC
>JAIXPR010000345.1 GCA_027486155.1 Pseudomonadota bacterium
AAGGTCGGGTACGACGAAATCGCTCTCGGCTCCCAAGTCAAACAATACCTCCATAACCTGAAGGGCGACTCGGCCTCTGTCGGGCTTCGTGAGGTCGAACAGGTGTGTCACAACTTAGAAACACTACTCACGGAGCAGCCACTTGACCTGCTCATTGACCCCCTTCTGGAACTAAAAGAGTGGGTTTTGCAACATGCGACAGGCTTGCTGAAAGGCGAGCCGTGCGGGCGCTCGGCGAAACAATTCATTCAGTCGATAGAGCCTTCGCGACAATCCAAAACGGAACCACTCGTTTCTGTCCCTAAGCCGTCAAAAGCTGGGGGAACCCGTGCGCACTCTTCGCCGTCGACGTCCTACAAAATCGCTCTTGAGCCTGGGCTGATAAATGACTTCGCGGCGGAGACTGATGAGCACCTGAACGGCGTGGAGGGGCTCATAGTGGATTCGGACGGAACCTACGATCGGAATTCCATCGACACGATATTTCGAGCGGTTCACTCAATTAAGGGAGGATCCGCATATTTCGGGCTCAAGGAGATGATGGAGTGCTCTCACATCCTTGAGAATTTTCTCTCCGAGGTCAGGGAAGGCACTCGCTCTTTAGACTCTGGGCTCTCGGATTTGCTCCTAACCTACGTTGACCTTCAGAAAGAGGTCCTCAAGCGGGCGAAGCAGGCAGTGGCTAGTGATGGAGGGATGATGTGGACCCCGGCATCTCAGGACTTCCTCAAGGCCTTGGAGCGCTACGGGCAAGGTCAAGACCACCCGGCGCAACTCTCAACGCCATCAGCACCAGCCAAGGAGCGCGTTCCCTCAACGGCGAATAACGAGCATGACTCTGGGACAACACCGCCCGAGCGTGGCGCTGAAAAGGTGGCGATTAAGAACTTTGTCAAGGTCGATACGTCGCGCCTGGACTTACTCATAGACTCTATTGGGGAGATGGTTATTTATTCCTCTATGTTGATCCGCCAATGTCGCGGCATGCTGCATCACGATGAGGTAGTGATGAACACTACGCATCAAGTTGAGAAATTCTCCCGAGACCTGCAAGATATCGGCATATCCATGCGATTGGTTCCTATCAAGGGACTCTTCCAGAAGATGTCTCGGTTGGTGTGGGATACCAGTAAGAAGCTTGGCAAGGAGGTGTCTCTAACGATAGAGGGTGAGGACACTGAGCTCGACCGGAATCTCATCGAAAAGCTCGCGGATCCCCTCATGCATATGGTGAGAAATGCCCTCGACCATGGGCTCGAAGGACCGGAGGAGCGAGTCTCAAATGGTAAGGGTCGAACGGGCTGTTTACGACTATCCGCCAAGCACTCAGGGGGCGGGATACATATCTGCATTCAGGATGACGGGCGCGGATTGAACCCGGCAAAGCTCATTGCCAAAGCGGTAGAGCGAGGCATTCTCACCGAGGGCGCGGTTCTCTCAGAGTCAGATACGTTTAATTTAATCTTCGCTCCAGGCTTTTCAACGGCGGCGCAGGTTACCGATCTGTCTGGCCGTGGGGTCGGAATGGATGTGGTCAAAAAGAACGTTGAAGCGCTCAGGGGACGAATCCGCATAGCGTCCACAGTCGGTCAGGGGTCTACATTTACCATCGAACTACCCCTCACCTTGGCGATGATAGACGGAATACAAGTGAGGGTTTGTCGGGAGACCTATATCATTCCTAGTCTCTCAATAGTTGAATTCATCCAACCCAAGTCGAGTATGTTCACGCATACCCTTGACCGTGGGGAGGCATTTCTTTTCCGGGGGAGATACCTCCCAGTTTACCGACTCTCCAATCTCTATGGGATACCCAGCGAGCCCTCGGTGGGACACTCGGGCGCCGTGGCGGTAGTCGAGAGCAATGGCGAGCAGGTGGCATTAGCTGTAGACGAGATACTCGGCGAATGCTCAACGGTAATCAAAAATTTGGGCGCTTTGTTTGAGGAAGGGCGGGGAATCGCTGGCTGCGCAATCATGCCCGATGGCGATGTGGCACTGATCTTAGATGTTCACTCGCTTATAGCCTTCGCACGGATGAACTACGCGGTTTCAGCCACGGCATTTTCGACTACGCAGCAGGAACTCACGACCGCTATACATTAAGCATATTTGACGCGACGATATCAATGGACAACGCGACGTACGAACAACTGACGGCAATTATCTATCGCGAAAGTGGTATCGTATTCCCTATTGAGAAGAAAGCTCTCCTCGTTAGCCGTCTGCGGCGACGACTTACCGCGCTTCGACTTTCCACGGAGGAGGAGTACTTGGCGGCGTTACAGCTCGATAGAACGGGCGAGGAGATGACCCGTTTAGTCGATGTAGTCTCAACTAACGTAACGCACTTTTATAGGGAGTCCGAGCAGTTTCAGGACCTACGTAGTATTATTCAGAATTATCGAAAATCAGGTAAAAGGGAGATAAAAATTTGGTGCGCGGCGGCTTCGAGTGGTGAGGAGCCCTATACGATCGCGTTTGAGGTGCTCGACGAGATCGACCCGGCGAATCATTCCGTTAGGATCCTCGCGAGTGACATCTGCACAAAAGTCCTGAGTCAGGCTGTCGAAGGCAGCTATGAGGAACACATGGTAGCCAAGGTGCCTGAGGAGATCAGGGATCGACATATGGAGATGTCCGAACATAACGGACAAAGACTGTGGAAGGTTCGACCGCACATTAGGCGGCATATCATGTTCAAACGGCTCAACCTGGTAAAGTTTCCGTATCCTCTGCGGGGGTCGATTGACATAATTTATTGCAGAAATGTGATGATCTATTTTGATGTTCCGACTCGAAAGAGAGTAGTGGCGGAACTAGAACGACTACTGGCACCGGGAGGTTTTCTTTTTCTTAGCCAGACCGAGAACCTTCTTGGGATTGATCACAAGCTCGACCGGGCAGGAGTCTCCATCTATCGCAAGCCATCGCATGGTGGGAACCTATGAGGCACTTCGTGGGAATCTCACAAGTTGTGATCAGCGATCATCCGGATGATGTCCTTATTGCGCCCCATCTCGGCTCATGTTTGGGCATCGCAGTGTACGATCCTGTGACGCGTCGAGGGGGTGTCGTTCATTCTCTGTTACCAACGGGCAAATCCGACCCGGCTAAGGCTGAGACGTCCCCCTATATGTATGTGGATACCGGGCTCTCCTGTCTCCTCGAATCCTTTCTCGCTACCGGCGCGAAAAAACGAGATCTCTGTATTACCGCCGCCGGTGGCGCGGAGATGAATGCCCCTGGAGGGCTCCTCGAGATCGGAAAACGGAATTACGTGATTCTCAAGAAACTCCTATGGAAGAACGGACTCCTCCTCCATGGAGAGGAGGTAGGGGAGAATATCAGCAGAACGCTGCTGCTTGAGGTCGGTACGGGAAAAACATGGGTGAAGTCCGCGCGGGGCTGTAGGGAATTATAGGGGTACGTATGGCATACAATGTTCTCATAGTTGATGATTCGCACATCGTGCGCCGAGTGCTTATCAAGGCACTAGGTCTGGCGGAGGTACCCGTGGGGGCTTTTATCGAGGCTTGTAATGGGGCGGAGGCTCTCGGTGTGCTTAGGTCCAAGCCGGTCGATATCGTCTTCCTTGATATCAACATGCCGGTGTTGAATGGGATGGATTTCATTCGGGAAGTCCGGGCGGATACGGACCTCAAAGATACCCCAATCGTTATCTACTCCACCGATGGCAGTGATTCCCGTCGAGAGGAGCTTGAGCGAGCAAAGATACAGGGATATCTCCGAAAGCCGGCGTCTCCGGAGCGGCTCGTTGAGATTTTTTCTTCTATTCTTGGGGAGGTAGCAAAGTGAACAGCGTGATTAATGCGTTGCGCATCGCGTCCGTCAATACCTTTGAGGATTGGGGAATGATGCTCGTGGACGAACAGACCACTCCATCGACAGCCTCCTTCATTAACGAAGAGGATCTCTTTGTCGCCTGGGTTGACCTCCGTGGTGTCGTTTGTGGTCGCCTTTCGGTTGTGGCCCAGCAGCCGTTTCTCGAGGCGCTTTGTTGTAACGTCGTCGGAGACTCACCGGAGGCCTTCGCGAACCATGACCACCTCGACGCGTTTCGCGAGCTCAGTAACATTATTACGGGGTCGTTCCTCACCGCGGCGTTTGGTCATAGTGAAACGTTCGATCTGTATGCGTCTCACGTTGAACTGACGTCGGTGACGAAACTCGAGAGGGCCGTAAGGCCTGAGACCAACATTTTATTTATCGCTGATGAGTCCCCGGTTCTCGTCGGTATCGAACTTAATGAGGAGAGAGCGCATGATTAAGGTTTTGGTCGTAGATGACTCAGCGGTGGTGAGACAAACATTCGAGCGCGAGCTGGGGAAAGACCCAGAGATCCAGGTTGTGGGGACTGCCCCAGACCCCTATATCGCTCGCGATAAGATAGTGCTTCTCAAGCCCGACGTGATTACCCTCGACATTGAGATGCCCAGGATGGACGGGCTTACGTTTCTGCGGAAGCTGATGGCTCACCATCCCCTGCCCGTGATCATCGTTTCGTCCCTCTCCAAGAAGGGATCCACGGTCGCGCTTGAAGCCCTGGAAAGTGGAGCTGTGGACGTCATGTGTAAGCCTGGCGAGTCCTATACAGCCCACGACATGTCGGTTGACCTACGAGAGAAGATAAAAGCGGCCTCTAGGGCTAATCTCACTCTTATGAGAGCTCCTGCTCCAGAGGTCCGACAACCCACTGCTCTCACAGAGACCACGAGCAAAGTAGTTGTGATTGGCGCTTCAACCGGTGGCACTCAAGCCCTTGAGGCCGTGCTGCGAGCGATGCCAGCAAATTGCCCTGGCGTTGTTATCGTACAACACATGCCACCCGGCTTCACGCAAGCGTTCGCGAACAGGTTGAATACTTTGTGTGTACCCGAGGTCAAGGAGGCGGAAAGTGGGGATCTGATCTCAAACGGAAAGGTTCTCATAGCGCCGGGTAACCGACACTTGGTCATCCGGCGGTCAGGGGCCCAGTACTACGTTGAGGTGAAGGATGGGCCATTAGTGGGACATCATCGCCCGTCCGTGGATGTGTTGTTCAGGTCCGCCGCTCAAACACTTGGAGGTAACGCCATCGGCGTAATGCTGACTGGCATGGGCGTTGACGGTGCGGAGGGGATGTTAAAGATGAAGGAAGCCGGCGCATTTAATATCGCCCAGGATGAGAGAACCTCGGTTGTGTACGGGATGCCGAAAGCCGCGGTTGAGAGGGGCGCGGTTGATATGGTGCTTCCGCTCGAGGCGGTTGGCGCTGAGGTTTTACGGGCGGTTAAAAAGACCGTGTAACACTACCACCCGATCCAACTGAGCGCAGAGGCCCACAACCAAGCAGGTATGCCCGCTAGAAAGCGGATATTTAAGACCCATGATTTAGGGAACCCGTGGTCGTTCCCGCCCCCCTTACGCCATCATGGCTCGAAGCTGCTGAACTACCCGAAGGACCCCATCGGTGGCTCGCGCTTCAACGACGTGAAAGCTCTCATCGGCTAAGCCTGAAGGCATCGGATCAACGAGGAACTTGGGAATATCGAAGGGAACATAGTCTACCAGCGTAGCCGCCGGATAGACTTCAAGGGATGTTCCCACCACAAGCAGGATATCGGCTTTCTTGGCCGTTGCTATCGCGGTGTCCATCATCGGCACGGATTCCCCGAACCACACGACGTGAGGTCGCATCTGCGTGCCATCATCAGCCCTCTGTCCCATCACGATATCCTCGGTACAGGGATAGAGTTTTGCGGAGTCATGACAACCACGGGACTTTAAGATCTCACCATGTAGGTGAATGACATCGGTGCTTCCCGCCCGCTCATGCAGATCGTCGATATTCTGCGTAATGATGGTGACTTTGAATATATCCTCAAGCTCGTGAAGCGCTTTGTGCGCCGCGTTCGGCTGAACGGCGAGAACGCCCGCTCGACGTTCGTTGTAAAATTTGAGCACTCGCGCGGGGTCGCGTTTCCATCCTTCTGGGGTCGCTACAAGAGAAACGGGCTCACCCTCCCACAGACCACCAGGTCCGCGAAAGGTATTGAGCCCGCTCTCCGCGCTTATGCCAGCACCTGAGAATACTACGACGTGTCTATCGCGCACTTAGTAGTCCCCTCGACGCTGAAATTGTCGTGCGTTAGGCAAGAGTAACATCCTTACAGAGGTACACGTCTTGGATGGCGTTGAGGATTGCGACTCCCTCTTTCATCGACTTCTGGAACGCCTTACGTCCCGAGATGAGTCCCATACCGCCAGCGCGTTTGTTGATGACCGCTGTCTTTACAGCCTCAGCGAGATCGTTAGAACCCGATCCTCCGCCGGAGCTGATGAGACCGATGCGGCCCATGTAGCAGTTGGCTACCTGGTAACGGGCGAGGTCGATCGCGTGATCGCTTGCGAGGTGGGTGTACATACGCTCATCGAGCTTACCGTACGACGAGCCACCGGTGTTAAGCGCCTTGAAGCCACCGTTACTCTCAGGAAGCTTCTGCTTGATGATGTCGGCGTTGATGGTGACACCGAGGTGATTTGCTTGTCCGGTAAGATCCGCTGAGGTCTCGTGGTTTACACCAGCGACCTTGAACGCCGAGTTACGAACGTAGCACCAGAGGATAGTGGCCATGCCAAGGGAGTGAGCCTCAGAGAACGCCGCTGAGACCTCTTGGATCTGGCGAGCTGATTGATCCGAGCCGAAATAGATCGTCGCGCCGATAGCTGCGCACCCTTGATTCCAGGCGTCACGAACCTTCGCGAACATGATCTCGTCGCTCTTGTTTGGGTAGGTGAGCAACTCGTTGTGGTTGATCTTCATGATGAGCGGGATCTTGTGCGCGTACTTACGAGCGATAAGGCCCAAGCCACCGAAGGTTGTAGCGACAGCGTTACATCCACCTTCGATCGCGAGCTTTACGATATTCTCAGGATTAAAATACTCAGTGTTCTTCGCGAACGAAGCGCCAGCGGAGTGCTCGATACCTTGGTCGACTGGAAGTATCGAGAGGTATCCGGTGCCTTTCAAGCGCCCTGTGTCGTACATCAACTGAAGGGAGCGAAGGGTCTGAACGTTACGATCGGTATTCATGAACACACGATCAACATAGGTAGAGGATGGAGCCTCAAGGTCACCCGCTGGAATGGTTGTGCACTTGTGCTCGAGGAGGCTCTTCGCTTCAGAGCCGAGAAGTTCTGCTATTTGGCTGTAATTCATAAATTTCTCCCTAAAGGATGTGCAAACTATAGGGGGATGGGCGGAGAGGATCAAGCCCGAGAGCGAGCTAACTCACTGGAATGGGGCTAACCCGGCCAAGCGGAAGCAACACAAAAGACCACCCGAGAGGTTCCTCCGTTGACTCGCTACGTGTCGTTCAGAAGTTTGAGAGCCAACTCTGGCTGCAAGTTCGAATTCGCGAGAATGGCGGTACCAGCCTGTTGCAGGACATTCAATCGAGCCATCTCAGCGGCCTCTTGCGCGACATCGATATCGGTTATGGCGCTCTCCGCTGATTGGAAGCTCTCTCGCGCGGTCGCAAGCTGTCGAATCGTCGTCTCGAGGCGGCTCTGCGCAGCGCCAAGCACGCCCCTACTTTTCGTGACGGAGGAGATCGCGCCCTGAATCGCGTCAAGCGCGATCACAGCCGCCGATCGGGACTCAAGCTCGGTGAGCCCTTGAATAGAGAATGTTGGAACAGAGGATCCCAGGGGCGCTAACCCGATTGCGGAGAGGGTCGCTTGGATCCCCGAATAGGTGATTCCAGAGAGGGAGGATCCATCAAAGCCAACCTGGAAGGTAAGGGCTTGAGAGCTGCTAATCAGCTGCATACCGTTAAATTCGGTGGTATGCGCGATACGCTCGATCTCCTGCGTCAGCGCCGTGAACTCATTCTGAAGCGCTGAGCGCTGGTCGTTGCTGCTGACCCCGTTCGCGGATTGCTGCGCGAGCTCCGCGAGGCGGATGAGGACATCGTTAATTTGTCCGACAGCTTGGTCCGCTATACTGATGATGGAGATTCCATCGTTCGCGTTACGGGTATTAACGCTCGCGACGCGGGCGTCCGAGCGTAACCTCATAGCAACGGCGAGGCCGGCTGCATCGTCCTTCGAGCGACTCACTCGTAAACCACTTGAGAGTCTCTCGTAAGCCTGATTCAGCCGGCCCGTCGTGATGTCGATCTGCCTTTGGGTTCTGAGTGACGCTATGTTAAGCCCCGAACCAAAACCCATGGCCTATCTACCTTTGTATTATCGACCTAACAACTGGAGCGCTAACTGTGGAACCTGGTTAGCCTGAGCGAGAACCGCCGCGCCAGCCTGTTGCAGGATGTTGAGTCGTGTCAACTCAGCAGCCTCAGTAGCTACGTCAACGTCTCGGATTCGGCTCTCAGCGGCCTTGAAGTTCTCACGAGCGACCTGGAGGTTATTAATGGTCACCTCAAGTCGACTTTCGAGAGCTCCAAGTTTACCTCGCTGCTGGTTCACCGAGGTGATAGCGAGCTGGATGGCGTCAAGCGCGGAGCGGGCCGCTACCTGGGACTGAACCTCATCACCAGCTGTGGCCAGAACCGAGAAGCTTGGCGCCGAGACACCAGTGCTCGCCAGTCCCATTCCCGCGAGTCGAACGTCTACCGCGCCGTAGGTCAACTGGGATGTCGACCCACCGTCGAAGCCGATCTGGAAGGTCAGGTCGTTACCACCTTGGATAAGGTTAAGACCGTTGAACTTTGTCGTGACAGCAATACGCTCGATTTCCGACGCGAGAGCCGAGAACTCGTTCTGAATAGCTGAACGCTGCGTGTTGTCGATCACGCCGTTCGCGCTCTGCTCAGCGAGCTCAGCCATACGGTTGAGCACAGATGTTACCTGTCCGACGGCTTGGTCAGCGATAGTAATAACGGAGATACCGTCATTCGCGTTTCGCATAGCCACAGTGGCCGTCGCGGAGTTCGCTCGGAGGTTTTCGGCGATCGCCAAACCTGCCGCGTCATCACTCGCCCGGTTAATTCTGAGACCGCTGCTCAATCGTTGGTACGACGTAGTCAAACGATTGGATGTGGCCTCCAAGTTGCGTTGTGCCGATAAGGCCGGTAGGTTGGTTCGTATGTTAATCGCCATTGTTTATTCTCCTTGGCAGGATCACCCACACTACGTGCGGAATAATCTGTTATTCTCCCTTAGACATTCGATCTCAGTTTTAAAAATACGCTTCGGCAAGCTTTGCCGTTGCGCACGTTCTTCCCCAACATGAGCAAGAGGCTTGCCAACTGGGCTGACTTGCCTCCTTCCGAGGAATAGCTTCCTCGTTTCCTTATGTTTTTCGGGAACCACGTCCCTCTTTAACCGCCCACACTAAGCCTGAGCCCTCAGTGCCAACCGGCTAAAAAAGCCTCTTTCCTCCCACCACACGGGCAACATATTCACGGGTAGAGCGAGGAAGAAATGGGGCGACGTTGTCGTAGTGGGCAGGATCTTTCCCTGCCTGCTCGGTGCGGTGCTGCGCGGAGGCGACACGTCCTTCACCGGCGTTGAACGCGGCAACAGCTAGTTGCTCAAGCGATCGCTCATCTGCGGCGGACTTTGTGGTTCGCGAGTTGGGCAGCTCGGTTGGAGTACGGAAGATATCGTGAAGGTATCGAAGATACGATGTGCCGAGCTGTATATTAAGGTCAGGGTCAAAGGGGTCGTAGTCCTGTGCCGCTGCCTCGGAACGTGACAATAAGGTCTTCCCGGTCGTATCTAATAATTGGAAGAGCCCCTTCGAGTAGTGGCCATCCTTACTAACCGCCCGCACGTTAAAGCCGGACTCAGCCTTAACTACCGCCATAGCCAAGGTTGGATCGAGTCCTATCTTTTGGCTCGCCAAGGAGAGACGGGAGAGGATCTCCTTCTGTTCGAGCTGCGGTGGCAATATAGTAGGAGTAGTTTGAAGCGCCTCCGAAGCCTTCGCTAAATCTATCTGAGGGCGTGCCTGGGTACTCAAGGAGGCAAAATCTGCTCCTATCGAGTTGGGTGATGATTGAGGGACTACACTTTGAAGAGCGGTCGGCTGAGAGGGCTGGAGAGAGGACATCATCTTCGTAGGTTCAAGGGTCACCCGCCGAGCCTCCAAAAGTGTCGGAGTTTTGACACTCATGCCGCCATTTTCCGACGGTATCGCCGGTGTCTCCTGGGGACTCATAAGGTCAAGCTCCGGCATCATCATGCCAGGGTTGTTGAAGCGGTAACTTCCCCTGACCTCCTCCATCGGAGTCTTGTGCATTCCGGTGGTAGCGGTGTTGGTCAGGATGCTATCGGTTTTCTTCGTAGAATCAGCAGGTTGGGATAACAAGGACCCGAGGCTCTTCTCAAAGCCCGCGCCGTCGGCCATATCATGGGGCTTTAGAGACGCCTTAAGGAGTTGTTGAACGTCCTTGTATGTAGAGCCAAAGTTAATCTTCATGAGCGGGTATCCTTTCCCTTGCTCATGGGTAATGCAGCCTTTGTGCCAAGTTGGGGGGGGGGGCGAGCCGCAATCGGGAGGGCGGTCATTCCCCCCTACGCTAAAGCTACGGGGGACAAGCCTGACCGCCGAGTGGTTGCGTGAGTCGAATACCGTTAGCGATGCGTGACATTGCGGCGACCAGGAATGGTCGCCCTCCCATCTGGCGGTGAAAGGGAGGGC
>JAIXPR010000176.1 GCA_027486155.1 Pseudomonadota bacterium
GGTTGAGGTCGAGCGACTCGGTATGAAACAGGGTAATCTGCTCTACCTAGAGTATGGAGAGGGCGCGCAATCGGCCATCAGCCGCATCAACACGGTCGACGAGCAGTCGATAACGAACGCGATCGTAAAGCTGACCAAAGGGATCTCGAAAAAGATCTACTACATCGAGGGGCACGGAGAGCCGGATGTCGGCACCGATACGGAGAACGGGATGCGTTCGTTTAAGGATGCTCTCGAAGATGAACACCTCACCGTTGAAACCCTCATGCTTCCTCGAGTAGGGAAGATCCCCGAGGACGCGGCGGTCGTTATGCTTGCGGCTCCTAAGTTGAAGCTCCAACCAGCCGAGCAAGAGGCACTCGTTGAGTATGTGAACAAAGGTGGCCGACTTGTCATGTTGGCTAATCCCGAGGACGGTGGAAATCCGGAGGTTCAAGCTCTCGCCAAACGGTTCAATATCGAGGTCGGTGACGACGTTATTCTCGACGCCGAATCCCAAATGTTTTTCGGCGGTCCGCAGATCTTCGTAGCGATGGGATTCAGCCCACACGCCATCACCTCGAAGCTCTCTGGCCGTCAGCCACCGGTATTCTCTTTTGCTTCAAGCGTCGTAGCGCCAAAGGGAGAGATTAGCGGCACGACCTACACGGAGCTGCTCAAGACCGGTCCAAACTCATGGGCGGAACGCGATATCACGCGCCTCTTTGATCAAGCGGATGGAAAGGCGTCGTTTGGTGAAGGAGACCTGAAAGGACCGGTTCCGATCGCTGTCGCGATGGAAAAAACGGTTTCACAGGGCGCGGATAAAGCGCCGATCGTCTCCCGAGTTATCGTGGTTGGTGACGCTACATGGCTACGCAACGATTCATTTGGATCGATGGGTAATCGGGATCTGATCCTCAATGCCATCAACTGGGTTGCGGGCGAGGAGGGGGCTATCGCGATTGGACCTAAGCAGATGCGACGGTCGATGGTTCAGTTCTCTCAAGCGACGATTAAGACGATTTTGGCTCTGAGTTTCTTGGGGCCCGAGCTGATGTTGCTGTTGGGACTCTTTATCTGGTGGAGGCGACAACAATCGCCTGCCTAAGCATGACTGTAACGAGGAAGTACGGCGATGAACTTTAAGAAAACGGTGCTGCTTGCGTGTGTTCTCGTCGCCGCTGTTCTGTATCTGACGAAGGTATCGGAGCCGCGGCGTAAGGCTGAGTTGGAGAAGGATAAACTCTTCGCCGCCGTGGATGTCACCCAGGTTTCTCGTCTCTCTGAGACTCCAAAAGAGGGGGCACCGTACTCTATAATGTCCGTGGGAGCTGGTGAGGGCTCTCCCGCATGGGCCTTCACCGACCTTCCAACGGCGAAACTCGATGATGGCGCCGTAGGAGGATTGATCTCAACCCTCAAGGGACTGACCTTTGAGGGGCCGCTGTCTGACGCGGAGGTTGGGGGCGATCTTGCCATCTTTGGATTGGCAGCTCCAACGCTAACGATCACGCTCCAGTTGAAGGATTCATCGCAGAAGGAGGTGGCCTTTGGAAAGAGGAGCGAATACCTCAATAAACGATACGCGAAGGTCTCTGGCGCGCCAGGGCTGTACCTTGTTGATGAGGCCGCCTTCCAATCTCTGAACAAAGGTCGAACTGATGTCCGAGATAAGACCCCGATCAGTTTTAATACCGCCGACGTTCGGGAGGTTATCCTTGATTCGTCCTTCGGGCGAATCGTCATTACCCAACCAGCGGTAGGGGAGTGGAAGGTACTTGATTCAGAGCCTCGCGCTGGGTCCAAGCAAGATATTGAGATCCTTTTAAGTAACGCGCGTGATCTGACTGTGGAGGAATTCGTCGATGGTGGGGAGGCGCGACTATCAGAGTTCGGTCTGGACAAGCCGACCACGACTATGGCTATTAAGTTGCGCGACGGACTCAAGGAGATCTCCATTCGCGTGATCGTGGGAGAGGCGCCGAACTCAAATGGGACCTTCTTTACCTATGATGGGGCCCCGTCGGTTTTTAAAGTCGCCGCTGATAAGGTTATTCCGCTTCGAAAGGGCGTGATCGACCTGCGTGATCGCAAGCTTTTGAACGCGCAAGCGAAAGACATTGAGAAACTGGTATCTGGCGGAACGGCTAGTGAGCCAGTGGAGATTCAATCCGCGGCCATGGACTGGACTGTAAACGGTAAGATTAGTGACGCAGTCTTCGTGGAGGACCTTCTTACCAATATCGTGAACCTGACCGCTATCGATTTCCCCAAGGCCGTTCCACAGGATGCTTTCAGCCAGCCGTTTTTAAGTTTGACGATGACAAAAAAGCGAGGCTTAGGGGGCGAGACGGTTGTGGTGACCGTGGGTAAAGAGACCTCCACCGCGCAGGGCCCGGCCCGATATGTGAGGGTTGGCGAGCAGGGTGAGGTAGCCTTGGTTCGGGATGTTGAGGCTAAGCGCGTTATTCCTCATGAGGAGGTTTTAGTTCAACGCCCCACCCCGACTCCAGCCTCGGCCCAAGCGGCCAGATAAGGTGGTTCGGACGGGCGAGTCTTTATTTAATATGGTGGTCGGACTAACCTGACCGTGAATGATTAAGAAGTTCCTTCTAACTATACTGGTGGCCGGCCTAGGTCTCGCGTGCGTCGGGGGGCTCTTCGCTGTCTGGGGATACTACTATCTCATTCGAGACCTTCCGAAACTCTCTCGCATTGAAGACTATAAACCGCCCGCCGTGACCCGGGTTCTCGCTAGTGATGGCTCTCTCATGGCGGAGTTTTACTCAGAGAGACGGTATCCCGTTAAGTTCGCTGACGTTCCCGATGTGATTCGAAAGGCCTTCCTTGCGGCAGAGGATGCTTCCTTTTATAGCCACCACGGTATCGACCCGGTGAGTATCGCTCGAGCTGTCATAAAGAACATGCAGAGCGGGGCGGTGAAGCAGGGAGCGTCGACGATTACGCAACAGGTCGTTAAGAATCTTCTCCTCAGTTCGGAGCAGAGCTTCGTTCGTAAGGGTAAAGAGGCGATTCTGTCATATCGTCTGGAGCGGCGTTTCTCAAAGGATGAGATCTTTGAGATCTATTTAAATCAGATCTTTTTCGGCAACACTGCGTACGGCATTAAAGCGGCTGCGCGAATTTACTATCACAAAGAGCTTCCAGAGGTAACGCTTGGAGAGGCGGCGATGCTTGCCGGTCTTCCCAAGGCGCCGAGTGAGTATTCCCCGGTTAAGAATCTAAAAAAAGCTCGCCAACGCCAAGCGCAGATCCTCAACCAGATGGTTGAGGCCGGATTCATAAACGACCAGCAGCGTAGGGAGGCGATGAAGGAGGAACCCAAGGTTTATCCCGCCTCCCAACAAAACGTGTTCGCCTCTCCGTACTATGTAGGTGAGATACGACGAGTATTCGCTGAGAATTGGAAAAACCTCGACCTTGATAGTGATGGCCTTGAGATAACCACAGCGGTCGATCCTCAAGCAGACCAGTCAGCTCAAGTGGCGCTTCGTCAGGGACTTCGGGAGGTTGATAAACGCCGCGGTTGGCGAGGTCCTATCGGCAAAATGAGCGAAGCGGAGTACACGCAACGGTACGGCGCTCTAACTTTGGTCGAAAACAACCCGACCCCCGCGTTGGTGAAGGCAAATGTTGGTGGCGTCGTAAAGGTTCGAGTTGGTGAGCTCGATTACCAGGTGGATCTGAACGAGGCTGGGTGGGCCAAAAAGTTTCTTGAGAAGGATGATTCCACCCGCTTCGCCTCGCCGGCTGATGTCGTTAGAGTAGGGGATCTCATAGAGGTCGCGCTTCGACGGCCGATGTCCTCTGGTAAGCCACAAGAGAAGACGCCGCTTAAGGTCATGTTAGATCAGACCCCCGATATCGAGGGGGCTGTCGTCCTTATCGATCCACGAACTGGCGAAGTTCGCGCGATGGCGGGTGGCTACGATTACACGCAAAGTCAATTCAATCGTGTAACGCAGTCACTTCGGCAACCTGGGTCCACCTTCAAGCCCGTTCTCTATCTCGCCGCTATCGACAAGTACAACTACACTCCATCAACGATTATGATGGATCAGGCGAGGACGTTCCGTGTGGGCGATACCTTTTGGACCCCAGCGAACTTTGATGAGAAATTTCTTGGGCCGATTACCCTTCGCACGGCTCTTGAGAAGTCTCGTAATCTCGTCTCCGCGGATATCGTATCGCGAATTGGCGTCGATGCCGCCATCGCCTACGCGCGCTTGCTAGGAATTAAGAGTCCTTTGGGACGCAACCTCTCCCTCTCCTTGGGAAGTAGCGAGGTAACTCCCCTTGAGCTCACCCGCGCCTATTCGGTTTTTGCCGCAAAGGGGGTTCTGTTTGAGTCCGTATTCGTGAAGCGGATCAAGGATCGATTCGGCCACGTTATATATGAAAGTGAGGCCGATTCAGCGGGGAAGGCTCGACAAGTTATCAGCGAGAACAGCGCTTTCGTCATGGCGAACATGATGAAGGGTGTTGTTAGTCACGGCACCGGGTATCGGATCAAGGAGCTCGGACGACCGGTCGCTGGAAAGACCGGAACCTCAAATGACCAAATGGATACTTGGTTCATCGGCTACACGCCGACATGGGTGTGTGGCGTGTGGGTAGGTTTTGATCAAAAGAAGCAGATCGGGCCGAAAGAGACCGGAGGAGTTGTCGCGGCGCCAGTTTGGCTCTATTTCATGCGAGATTTCTTGGAGCGCTTAAGTACGGCGACGCTTGATTCGCTTGAGCGAGAGGCTAAGGGGGAGGCCGATAAACTAGGGATTGAATATGTCGAGCCAAAGATTACTGAGCAGCTCGATTTCAGTGTGCCCGAGGGGGTAGAGCCGTTCTGGATTAATAAAACGACGGGAGCCCGTTTAGGACAAGGGAGCCCAGGAGCCTTTCTTGAGTACTATGTTAAGGGAACAGCTCCGGATGAGTATCCGAATTTAGGGGATGGCTCTGAGGGGGAAGGCGAGGAGCGAGAGGCGAGTACGAGTTCGTACTTGGAGTCGCCTGACCTGTAAGAGAGGGGTTATCTCCCTCCCTGCCTAATAAACACGGTCACTTTAATAATTCGGTCCCCCGCTCGGAGATGCTTGAGGGTATCCAATCCACCCACAACCTTACCGAAGACGGTGTAGTGACCATCCATATGGGGGGCATCGGCGAGGAGGATATGAAATTGACTCCCGTTTGAACGGCGCTCAGGATTCGCTCGTTTGCCCGTTTGAGCGTCAACGTCCGGTTTACGGGCCATTCCGACCGTTCCAAGTGTATGGTTTCGTCCGCTGAACTCGGCTGGAAGGTCATGGCCCGGACCTCCTCGTCCGTTACCGAGCGGATCGCCCCCCTGAATGAGGTAGTCCTTTTGCGCGAAGTGAAAGGAGAGATTCCGATAGAAACCTTTGTCGGCCAGATATTTAAAGTTCGCCACGTGCCACGGCGCCTCCTCAGGAAAAAGCTCAATAAAGAGCTTGCCTTTAGAGGTTTCAACGATGGCGCTACGAATTTTTAGTACCTCTGATTTCTGGGGGAGCTCGAAGGGTGGCTCCGTGGCGAAGGCTGGAAGTGACCAACCGAGGTAGCCTATCAAGAGGGCGAGGGTGAACAGCCGTTTCATGAGTTATCTAGCTACCCTAGTTGCGGTTGATCGTGTCAAACAGGGCATCGCTGACCTTTTTGTTGGCTGGCGACACCGGCGCTACCTGACTATAGTATTATAGTGTGGTCAGCAAGACCTAACCGAATAGTTAAAAGTAGCTGGTTTACAGCTTTAAGAACGTACGCACATGAGATCCTCCTCGTCCCTCTCTCGGTTTTTGGCTCAGCTCTCTGTGTGCGTAGTTGTCGTATGCGCGCTGGCCTCCTCCGCGGGAGCGGACCAACGGGAGCTCGCTCAGGCCAGACCCGCTGTGGACGCGGTTCTTCTCCTCGATGCTTCGGGGAGCATGCTTAAAACTGATACCCAGATGCTTCGGTACGATGGCGCGAAGCTCTTCCTGCAATTTCTCGGAAAAGATGATCGGCTCGCTATAGTGAGCTTCGCTGATAAAGCGAAGGTGGTCAGTGACCTGAAAGAGTTTAGCAAAGAACCTCGGGAAGGAGTCGTTCAAACGATCCAATCGATTAAGCCCGAGGGCCAGTACTCGGACCTTTTAGAGGGAATTCGGGCGGCGGGTAAGATCCTCGAAGCGAGTCCCCGTAACGACGCTGATCGTATTATCGTTTTGCTTTCTGATGGAAAGATGGAGCCGAACCCGCAAAGTGGGGCGGCCTCGGCTAGAACACTCGAACTTGTAAACATCGTGCTTCCTGATCTCAAGGCGAAAGAGATTAAGGTTCACTCCCTGGCGTTCTCCGATCAGGCGGACAAGATGCTCCTTTCGGAGATCTCAGCTGTTACCGATGGGTTAAGCTTTTATACCTCAACCTCAGATGACGTTCACAAATCCTTCGCGAACCTCTTCCTCGCGGTGAAGCGGCCACAGGTTTTACAGATGCGCAGCAAGTCCTTCACCCTTGATGAGGATGTTGACGAGGCCACCTTCTACATAACCCGAGACGAGGGATCGAAACTTACCCTTGTGAGCCCTAAGAATGAGGAGATGACTGCCGAGAAGAAACCGGATTGGGTTACCTGGTTCGCTGGAAAAAATTTCGATGTCATCACGATGCGGGAGCCGGATATCGGAGAGTGGCAGGTACAGGGCGGAGTCTCCACGGAGGGATTCGCCACCGTTCTCACCGATGTACGCTTGGTTACCGATTGGCCCGTGGTCGTTCGGGTAGGCGAGAAGAGTGTGGTTCAGGCCCGCCTGTATGACGGATCTAAGCCGATCTCCTTGCCCCAGATGTCAGGGGTGATCCAGTACGCGTTCCAAGTCGTTCCAACCGATCGAGTCGCCGCCCCTGTAGCGAAGGATTTTTTGAACGACGAGGGGCGGGATGGAGATAGAGTCGCGGGCGATGGCATCTTTTCCCGCTTCTGCACGATCTCCGAGCCAGGCGAATACAAACTATCGATTGTAGCGAGGGGCCCGACGTTTGAGCGCTCGCAGCAGGTTCCGTTTCGAGTTCGTCCGCCCCTTCTTACCTTAGAGATGATTCCTGGCGGAGGTCAGGCGAGCCATGAGCATCACGACGCGGCTGCCCACGATGAAGCCACTAAGTCCGATCACGGTGAAGCCAAGCCGGATTCGACAAAAGCTATACAAGGGGATCAGGACTTAGTTTTCCGCGTGGACCTTAGTAAGGAGGCTCTCGGCCTCCGGAGCTTAGAAGTTTCCGTGGAGGCTCTCTCTCGTGATCGTCGAAAAACGGTGATACCGCTGAAACGGAGCTCAGGTGATGAGGGCGCCTTCTATGAGGGAACAGCCGAAGAACTTTCACAGATAGGAATCTACTCGATCACCGCGACATTAAAGGGCGTTTCGAAGAAGGGCCAAGAGATTGAGACTGAGACTACTCCCGCGCGCTTTGAGCTCATGAGCGTGAAGAAAAAGAGCGCGGCGCCCCCGACCCCCGCGCAAAAAGATGAGGCGCATGAGCCTAAGCGCTCTGAGGGACTCCCGATGTTGCCCATAGCCTTGATCAGTGGCTCCAGTATTTTGGCGATGATCGTGGGTGTTATCCTCACGAAGCGATCTAAATCATCGACAGCGAGCTCTAATCAGTACAATCCTCCCAAGCAGATGCTTGACGCAATCTCAAGTCTCGAGCAGAAGATCGCCTCTTCTGATATTAAGGTGGGGGATGTGGAGCTTGAGACGGACAGGGACGCTGAGCCGAACGGCTCATCAGCAGAAGCTTCCTCGCCCGGCCAAGAGCTCCAAGAGGAGGAGAAGAAAGAGCCCACGGAAACGCCACCTTCTGGGGAGGTATAGTCCTCATGTCATGGCTCGTGTTCTTCCTGGCGGTTGGTCAAGCATTCCTCGTTGGGGCCTTTCTCTTTCGACGGGCATTGTTGGCAGGGAAGGAGGCGAACGCCGGAAATAATCAGGTTAAAGAGGAGGTCGCCACTAAAAGGGAGTTGTGGTCGCGGCTAGAGAGCATTCGACAGGAGATGGCGAGCCCCGCTGATTATGAAAAGGCCAAAGCGGAATTGAATGTGGCGCGTGAATCGCTCAAAGCCGAGCGAGGAAGGGTAATCATCACACAAGCGGAGTTGGAGAGCGTCGAGGTTCGTCTTCGAGAGCTTGATGAGGTTAATCGCGAGCTCGAGGCGAGCGCCTTAGAGACGAAAGAGGAGCTTAAGGTACTCCAGAAGCGGGAAGGGGAGCTTAAAACCAAGAACGAGGAGTTGCGAGTACAGATTGCGCACTCGACCACCAAGATGGAGGCCCTGATGTCGGAGATCGAAATGTCAGTGCAGATGCAGGAGCAGGTGAAGGTCATGAAAGCTGACCTTCTCAAGGCCGAGGAGCAGGTGGAGACCTTAATGAACGAGATTCAAAAGGGTAACGAGCAATATTCCATTTCGAAACGTCGATACGACGCGCTGGACGTGGAATACGCGCAGCTCTATCAGCAGTACATTGAACAGAAGCAGAAGTAGGATGATTTTCCGATAGCGTATGTTGGCGAACCTCGCTATCGACAACCGGTCAATATACCCGCCATGCGGCGAGGAGAACTTGGGGGGCCTGACATGAGAGGAGTAGTAATGGGTATCTTCGTACTAGATAGTATCACCGGAATTTCCCGCTTAAGTCGTTATCTTCGGCCCGTCTCCATCGCTCTTCTCTTCATCATGAGCATGGGTTCGGCGTTCCAGGTTCGGGCTGAGACGCCTCTCTCAGGTCCCTCCCTGTTTCAACTCAAGTTGACCAGGATTGATGGTACTACAGTCCCGATGAACCAGTTCGAGGATAAGGTAATCCTTGTCGTTAATACCGCCTCTAAGTGCGGCTTTACGCCGCAGTACAAGGACCTTGAGGTTTTGTATGAGCGCTACCGTGACAGAGGTTTCGTGGTTCTTGGTTTCCCAAGTAATGACTTCCGTAATCAAGAGCCGGCACCCGACGATGAGATCGCCAAATTTTGCAAGGCTAAGTTCGGAGTAACCTTTCCCTTATTCAAGAAGGGCCCAGTGACTGGGCCACAGATGCAGCCGTTTTATCGAACCTTGCTAGCGCAAGCTCCCGATGAATTCAGCGCGCCTCCCGCGTGGAACTTTGAGAAGATTATTCTTGATA
>JAIXPR010000383.1 GCA_027486155.1 Pseudomonadota bacterium
GAGGATCAACCTCTCCCCGTTCCGCCATATCCTCAATAATCTTTTTAAAGAAGAGATTGACCCGCGGTTCAACCCGGAACCCTAAGTTGAAATCAACACGAAATACCTTCTTCGGTATGAGCGTAGTCACCTCGTATTCCGTGGTGTAGGGCACATCGAGCACGTTGACGTGAATGAACCAATACACATCCGCGCGCTTCGGGTGCACATGAAACAGTGAGTACACGACCTTGCTTTCTATCAGTTTAGGAAAGGGAGCTCCCGTCATGTAGATGAGGTGAGTCGCGTACTTGGGGACACTCTCATCTCTACTTAAAGACTCAAGGGCAGGGAGGTGTTGAGGAAGGGATTCGTACTCGGTGTAGGCCACTTTAAGCCGAGAGCCGGAGTTCCAAGCGTACATAATCAGGCCGACGATGGACGCAACGAGAACGGTAAACCAACCGCCGTGAGAAAATTTAAGCAGGTTGGCTAGGAGGAAAGCGCCCTCAATCGTTAAGTATACCGATAGGAAGAGGGCGACGAGAAGCTTTGGAGCTTGCTTTCGCAGCAGATAGTTCGCGAACAGCACCGTTGTCATGAGCATCGTTAGGGTGATGGCGAGGCCGTATGCCGCCTCCATATGTGAAGACTCTTTGAAGTAGAGAACTACGAGTATACATCCGACGAAGAGTAGAAGATTGACCGCTGGAACGTAGATTTGGCCCTTGAGCTCGGTCGGATATACGATCTTGGCCTTCGGTAGCACCGAGAGTCGCATCGCCTCGGTAGCCAAGGTGAACGACCCGCTAATCAGAGCTTGACTCGCGATGATTGCGGCGCACGTGGAGAGGATAATTCCCGGAAGTAGGAACCATGTAGGCATGATCTCGAAGAATGGGTTGTGGTCTCCGAGGTTGGTGCCGATCTGAGTGAGCATCCACGCCCCCTGGCCGAAATAGTTGAGGAGGAGTGCGATCTTCACGAAAACCCACGAGACCTGGATATTTCCACGACCGCAGTGACCGAGGTCTGAATAGAGGGCCTCTGCTCCAGTCGTACACAGGAATATGGCGCCAAGGATCCAGAAGCCATTCTCATGGAAGAAGAGAAGTTGCAAGGCGTACCCAGGGTCGAGCGCTTTGAAGATCGCGGGATTTGTGATGGCCCACGACGCTCCCAAAATAGAGAGCATCGAGAACCAACCGAGCATCACGGGACCGAACGAGTTGCCCACGAGCTTGGTGCCAAAGTGCTGAATAGAAAAAAGTATCGTGAGGATGGTAATCACGATGGGAACCGTTTGGATTTCGGGGTACAGCTTGCGAAGCCCCTCAACGGCCGAGGAGACGGAGATCGGTGGAGTGATGATTCCGTCAGCGAGTAGGGCGCTTCCCCCAATAATCGCCGGAATAAGGAGCCATCGCGCGTTTTTACGCACGAGCGCGTAGAGCGCGAAGATACCACCCTCTCCCCGATTGTCCGCGCGAAGGATCAGGGAAACGTACTTAATGGTTGTTAACAGGGTGATCGTCCAAAAGATGCACGATAGGGCGCCGAGAACGACCTCCTCCTCAATGGCGGTGGTTCCCGTCACTGCTCTCATTACATAAAGCGGCGACGTGCCGATATCGCCATAGATGATTCCCAACGCGACCAGGAGTCCGCCTGCGGTTACCTTGTTGGGATGGAGTCTGTTGGACATGGACTGAACCTTTGATTGCGCTGGGCGGCCTCTTGAGTTGGAAAGCTCCCCGCGCACGTAGTCTCGGTGAATTAGATGAGCGGGGACCGAGAGTTTATATCAAAAATAAGAGTCCCTTGCGTATAACTTCCCTAAAAATGGTCGCTTGAGGGAAAGACGGTCGAGCAAGGAGCTGAAGCGGCTCGATTTATAGAACGCCTTTTGGTGAGGTGTGGGGATGGAAGAGCTGATTCGCGCTGTGGCGTTATTGGGGATACCGAGGTCCGCGAGCGAAAAGGTCGCGGACCCGTTACTCTAGTGCTTGGGTTGGGAGTCTCCGTTCAATATCGCTTCGGCGATCTTGCTGGAGTCAACCTGGTAGGTGCCTCGTTGCAGCTCCTCTTTGATGCGCTCCGTTCGACGCATCTTGTCCGCTAGCCACTGGAGAGCAACCGACGTCAGTCCACGTTTTCGTCCTGGTTTTTGTTGGTTGTTGTTTTCGTCGTTCATATCGATGTCCTTTCGGAAAGGGACGAACTCTCCAGCTTTCCAACGAGGGAGCTTTAAAGACCGTGCCTTCTACATACAGTAACGACCTTTTCGGCTATTTCTTGACGTTCTGGCGCATAAGAAATGCTTAAAACGGCAGATATCACCTTGAGTAAATTGAACGTTTTTTGTTCCAATGAGGGGTCGGAGAGGCTTTCAGCCATAATTTACTTGATGTTAGCCGGAGTGATACATTTGGCTCCCTTCCGGCCGCGGGGAGGGCGTATCCGAGAACTTCGGATAGTTGTATAGCGAGCCCAGACACAGTGAATGGGCGATAAGGGTTTAGGTTCCATGAACACCAAACAGATGACAGCGATCTCCCCTCGTCGGGAGGATGATTACCCAGAGTGGTACCAGCAGGTAGTAAAGGCCGCGGATCTCGCGGAGAACTCGGCCGTGCGCGGTTGCATGGTGATTAAACCGTGGGGATACGGCATCTGGGAAAATCTCCAGCGTCAGCTCGACAAACGCATCAAAGAGACGGGACACAGCAACGCGTACTTCCCGTTGTTCATCCCGCTCAGCTACCTTGAGAAAGAGGCCGCTCACGTCGAAGGGTTCGCGAAGGAGTGCGCCGTTGTAACCCATCACCGACTTGAGGCTCGTGATGGCAAGCTCATTCCGACCGGAGAGCTTGAGGAGCCCCTTGTTGTGCGGCCAACGTCCGAAACGATTATCGGCGAATCGTTCGCGAAGTGGGTGCAATCATATCGCGACCTTCCCATCCTCATTAATCAGTGGGCTAACGTCGTTCGATGGGAGATGCGCACACGCCTCTTTCTTCGGACCGCTGAGTTTCTCTGGCAAGAGGGGCACACGGCTCACTCCACAGCTCAAGAGGCTGTTGAGGAGACGATGAAGATGCTCGAGGTGTATCGTGAGGTTGTTGAGGATGTTCTCGCGATGCCGGTAATCACCGGCGAAAAGATCCCTGAGGAGCGATTCCCTGGCGCCGTTGATACCTACTGTATCGAGGCGATGATGCAGGATCGAAAAGCACTTCAAGCTGGAACCTCGCACTTCCTCGGCCAAAATTTCGCCAAGGCGTCCGACATTAAGTTCCTCAATAAAGAGGGATCTATTGAGTACGCCTACACGACGTCGTGGGGAGTCTCAACGCGCCTTATCGGCGGAATGATCATGACCCATGCCGATGATGATGGTCTCCGGGTTCCGCCAAAGGTGGCGCCAAAGCACGTGGTCATCATCCCAGTTGTTCCAAAGCCTGAGATGGAGGCCGCTGTATTCGAATATGCTGAGGCACTCGCCAAGGCTATTCGCGCGCAGCACTTCAACGGCTCTCCGATTGAGGTCATCGTTGATCGACGCGACATTCGCGGTGGCGACAAGAGCTGGGAGTGGGTGAAGAAGGGGATCCCCGTCCGCGTTGAGGTTGGTCCGCGAGACATCGAATCTCAAAAGGCGGTGCTCTACCGTCGTGATCAGGCTCCCCGTGAGAAGGCTTTTGTGGCGTTTGACGAGGTGGCTGCTGGAATGCCGGCGCTTCTTGAGTCTATGCAGAAGAGCTACTTCGAGCAGGCTAAGGCGTTTCGTGACGCGAACATCAGACGGGACATCGCGAACTTCGATGATTTCCGCGCGTTCTTCATACCAAAGAGTGAAGATAAGCCGGAGATCCATGGTGGCTTTGTACTCGCGAAGTGGTCAGGAGATGCGGAAGGGCTCGCAAAGCTTGAGGAGCTTAAAGTTACGGTGCGATGCATACCGTTTGAGCAAAGCGGTACAACGGGCACCTGTGTCGTAACTGGAAAGCCCGCAACGAAGGACGCTATCTTCGCGAAGGCGTACTAACTAGCCATAGCACGCTTCAGCGAGCGAGTGTGGGTAAAGATGGGCCCCTTTTTTATAAAGACCCTCATCCTCTCCAGACGCGGATGGTATTCGGGTCCGGGTGAGCCCTGGGATGATGCGCCGTCTTTGCACAAGGGGTCCGAGTAGTTGCAGCGACACCGAAGCCAAGCGGAAAAATGGTAGCGTCCCCTTTATTCACAAACCCATGGACTAGTTATGGAGTGTTGGGAGGGCACGGTTCATAGCGAACTCAACTCGCTCGCAGATGCGGATGTTGAGGGTCAATTCCCTTATATTTTAAGGATGCTTCAACTCGCCCTTTAAACTCCCCATATGTGGCGGGGATCTCATGTGAGGAAAAAACATCTCTGTGAAGACGGCTCCCACGGCCCATGTAATCGTTAATCACGCGCGCGATGGCCTCTGCTTTGTAAGGTCCACTGCAATCAGGGTGCGCGATTGAGATGCCGGGGGCAACCGGTTGCGACATTGGGGGAGTATCGGGCCCAAACGCTAGGGGGTGCTTCGTTCTATACACGTTCAAGTTGTCTATTACACGCTGGGCTGCGGCTTCATCTGTAAGATAAATGACAAAGTTGTCACACCGCTCACCCACAACATCTGGCCCTGCTACCTTGGCGCCGGCAACTCCAGGATATTTTTCTGGGTTCCGCAGAATATTCGACACTACATGATCCATAAGCCCGATGGCATGATTGGGATCCGCTCGAACATATACTTTATGGGTCGTGAAGGCATAGTCACTCTCGTTACGATCAAAGCGGTAGAACGTACGCCCAAGGAAGGACTCCTGTTCCGGGCTGTGCGCGGTAGTGGAGCCGTTTACTAAGAATCGCCTACTAAGCCCCTCTGGAGAGTCTTGCAGATATGGACCCACGTTAGGGCCCGCTCGGTGACCTATAGCGGCCAAACCGTCAAGGTAACTCTCGGTCGTTACCGTTCTCAAAAGCGGCATTTCCGATTTTTTGTACATAGCATAGAGCTCGTTTGCCACTTCCCCAATTCCCTTGGCAACCAACTGA
>JAIXPR010000054.1 GCA_027486155.1 Pseudomonadota bacterium
CCGTCAGATGGTCGAGCGTCTCTCGGGTCCAGCCAACGTGTTGTGAACGGAACGATGTTTTTACTCATAGCGAACCCTCCATGCCAGCGCCTGGCTTCTCTAGAGTATACCCCCTAAGTTCTTTGACCGGCATTAGGAAATGTGCGGAGGTCGCGAGATATATGAGTTGGGAAGAAAGGTTAGGGGGCTAGCAGGGTGGTGAAAAATGATTTCCTGCTGCGCATTTCGATAGTTTGACTGCAACGTCGTTGGAGACGTCAAAAAAATCCTCAACGTATCTCAGAGGATACGTCTGCGGTTTTTTCGCCATCTCCGCCTCGTTTCGTCTAAACTCTCAAAACGCTCGCGACGGAACCATTTTTTACCACCCTGCTAGTAAGTGTCCGACATGAGGTGAGTCTGAGTTGACGCGCTCGTGTGCGTGGGAGTTCCGAAGGCAGGCTACTGTACGTTCCCTTGGAAGGACGATGTCGTAGTACGATGACGTCCCACGATTACGTTAGCAACGTAAACCGATAGCCGTGGACGGTTCCCGTCCTTCGTCGCACGTGAGCGTCATCGTCAGCAATCATGCGCTGGCAGAACTAGTTCCCGGCGAGGTACTGGGGAGGCTCTCGTGACCTAGTGATCGATTTTCTTACTTTGGCTCTATCAGGTTCAGCGCCGTCTCGAAGTAGAGCGCGCGCAGTACGTCATCAGGAAGTTTGCACCCTCGAAGGGTCGGCGCGTCCAGTGGAGAGAACTCCCCAGGCCGAATCAGGTGGAGATCGGGATCCGCGATCGGGGAGGGGCCGACATGGTCGGTCTCAAGAAGGGTGCGGAGAGCCCAATACCGCGACGCGTAGAGGTCGTAGGCTTCATCCGCCGATGATGCCTTAGCGTCCATCTCGCTGGGGTTGTGTGAGGGCGAGAGATGCGCGTCGCTTGTGACGATATCTGAGCCGAACAGGATCCTTCCCTTCCAGCGAGTGAAGAAAGCTCGAGTGTGCTCAGGGGGGTGTTTGCTGAGCTCGCGCACCATCCACTTCGTGGCGCTGCAATCAAGGTAGAGGTTCGGATTTCTCTCAAGGAGACCCGAAAGGAAGGTGAGGTCTTCCGGATATCCCCCCATATGCGCCGCGATCCAGGGAACGGGAATGTGAGCGAGTACCTCTTCGAAGACCTCGTATTGTTGGTGTTTCGTGCCGTACCGATTGGCGTCTTTGAATTTGGTGCTGAACCACGTGTCGGGGTCCGCGATGTGCGCCATAAACATCATGCCGAGATCCATCGCTGTCTTCATCACTTCGATGCGCTCGGGCGCATTTAACTTAAACGGGCTCCTCGCGAAAGGCTCATCCGCAGCCTCATAGATACGGGGGGCGTTCCAGAATTTCACGATGCGCGCGCCGTGCCGCTTAAAGAGCGGTATCGTCTCACGGTACCCCGTACCGACGGCGGCGTGACGATCCTTACTCGCGAAATCAGGAATGGCGATGAAGCGGATCCGTTCACCTAAGATATCTTTGACGGTCGGGATATCTCGCAACGGGGTCATTGAATAGGTGAGACCAACGCCGTGCTCCTCCGCTGTCTGACCGTAGATGACAGAAGCTTCTTTACCGTTGATGTGTGAGTGCACATCGATAATCGGGTACGGAAGCCTTGGAAAAGTTTGGGCGAGTTGTTGGTAATTAAGCTGAAGACGATTAGCTGGTTTCATATCGCGTTATCCTGAATCGTACACCCTTTTGCGCTAACCGTCAGGCACACCAGAGATCTTCCTAGGGGCGGATTCGACCAGAGGGGGAGTGGCATCTAAATCATAGGGAAATTGGGCCCTTACGGTTAGCCTTGGCGAGGTGAGCGGTCGTGGAGGCGCTCTAAAATAGTGAGTCATCTAAATGATTTAGTTATGCGACGAGCGAACGCGTCAGGCATACTAAGAGGATCTCGCCGTAAACGTTTAGCTGCTTTTCGGTAGCGCATCGATGAATACCCCGACCTCAAAGCAAGCATTTGTTGATTTCCCGTCGACCCTTTTGGAAGCTCGCTCCCTTATCGGTGGTGAGTGGCGAACAGGGGCGGGTGACTCTCGGAGCATCGTAAGCCCGTATGACGGACGGGAACTTGGTGTTGTGCGCGGCGTTTCCCTATCTCAGATCGACGAGGCTATTCAGCTGGCGGCTGGCGCGTTCATCGAGTGGCGTCGTACCCCTCAGAAGGAGCGAAGCGCGAAGCTTCTCACCTTTCGCGGTCTCCTCGTAAGGGATCTAGAAAAGCTCGCCCACAGCGCGGCTCGCGAGTGCGGTAAGACAGTCGCTGAGGGACGAGCGGAGGTTTTGAAGGGGATAGAGGTTCTTGAGTTCGCGGCTGGCCTCCAAGATAGCGACATCGGGGGAGCTATGGACGTAAGTCGTGGTGTCAGATGCGAGTACGTTCGCGAGCCCCTTGGCGTTACGGTAGGAATTACCCCGTTCAATTTTCCGGCGATGGTACCGATGTGGATGATCCCAATCGCGCTCTCGGTCGGCAACGCGTTTGTACTCAAGCCATCTGATAAGGTGCCCTTCACCCCCTGTCTTTTGGGTGAGCTCATGCTCGAGGCCGGACTACCGAAGGGGATATTTTCGATACTTCACGGTGGAAAAGATGTCGTTGAGGCACTCGTCGATCATCGGGGCGTAGCGGCGATAGGTTTCGTCGGCTCGTCACCGATCGCGAGAGGTGTATACGTTCGTGCCTCGTCGACGGGAAAGCGAGCGCTCTGTCTCGGTGGAGCCAAGAATCACCTGATACTCGCTCCCGACGCTGACCTAAAGGTCGCGGTTGAGGGGATAGTCGCTTCGTTTACGGGATGCGCTGGACAACGGTGCATGGCGGGCAGCGTACTAGTCGCTGTCGGTGAGAGCGATCACCTTGTGGATCAAGTCGTAGAGGCCGCAGCCAGGATATCCCTCGGGCGTGATGTGGGCGCGTTAATCGATCGGGCCGCGCTTACCCGATTAACCCAAGCTATCGCCAAAGCGGAGGCCGAAGGTGCCAAGGTGCGACTGGATGGCCGAGCCGCGTTACCGCCGAAAGGGCACGAGGGAGGGGCATGGCTTGGGCCCACCATACTGGATCACGTTACGTCGACCATGGAGTGTTCGTGCACGGAGCTTTTCGGACCTGTTCTCTCGGTCGTTCGCGTGAAGACCCTTGAGCAAGCGATGGCGCTTGAGAGAGCGAGCGCATACGGAAATGCCTGTGCGGTATTCACCTCTAATGGAGCTGTCGCTCGCTACGTGGCAGAGAACGCGACCGCTGGAATGATCGGAATTAACATCGGTGTGCCGGTTCCCCGTGAGCCGTTCTCCTTCGGAGGAACGAAGGACTCGAAATTCGGTGTCGGAGATATCACCGGTGTGGGCGGTGTCGAGTTTTGGTCCCAACGCAAGAAGGTTACCAGCAAGTGGGCTCTGCAGAGCGATAAGAATTGGATGTCCTAGAGAGGTAGAGTCTTATGACAACGCACAACAAGTTGCAAAAACCTATCGTTCTTACATCGCATACCCCTACACAGGGCAGTAAAGGGCCGGCGATTATGTGGGGAGCTGATGCCTTGCGCGATCGCGGGCCGATCGTGGGAACCCTCACCAATCCATATCATCGTAACGTCATCGGTACGCACTCTGGTTCATATTCAGTATATCGTGCTTTAGCCGTAGCGTCGGGGGCGCTCGATCCGGATCACCGCCCCGACCTGACCAATACCGCACCTACCTCTCTCATAGGACCCTTCGATAGTTGGTATAATCCTGAGAAGATCGTCTCTATGGATCCGTGGGGCGCTGAGATATCGCGTTACTTCACGTCATACCTCGAACAGGAATATAATATTCAACCAACGATAGCTATTACGCGCGCACATATCGCTATGCCGGAGGTCTCGGAAGCGATCAAGCTCGGTCAGATCGCGGCGGATGGAACGCTCGTTCGCGCCAGTGGGGACTGTCTCGTCACCAAAGCGGCGATCGAACCGGTATGGTATCTTCCCGCCGTTGCCAAGCGATTTGGTATCTCCGAGAGTGAGCTTCGACGTGGGCTCTTTGAGCACACCGGTGGCATGTTTCCTGAACTCATTACTCGACCAGATCTGCACGTGCTCTTACCGCCGATCGGTGGGCAGACCGTTTACCTTTTTGGCGATCCCGCGACTATTCCCGACCTCTCAAAGGAATTAACGGTTCGCGTTCATGATGAGTGTAATGGCTCCGATGTCTTTGGATCCGACATCTGCACGTGTCGTCCGTATCTCGTTCACGGCATTGAGGAGTGCATTAAGACCGCTCAGAGGGGTGGTTGTGGGGTTATCGTCTATAACCGAAAGGAGGGAAGAGCCCTCGGAGAGGTAACGAAGTTTCTCGTGTACAACGCCCGTAAGCGACAAGAGGGGGGCGATAGAGCGGATCAATATTTCGCTCGAACGGAGTGTATCGCGGGAGTGCAAGACATGCGCTTCCAAGAGCTCATGCCCGATGTGTTGCATTGGATGGGCATGAAACGGATCGATCGCCTCGTATCGATGAGCGATATGAAATATAACGCGATTACCCGCTCCGGTATCGAGGTAACTGAGCGTGTCTCCATCCCCGCGGATCGCATTCCGGCGGATGCTCACGTTGAGATGGACGCCAAGAAGG
>JAIXPR010000339.1 GCA_027486155.1 Pseudomonadota bacterium
GCTCTCTAGGTCGTACAGCATGGTGGCCCAGGATAGAAATACCGTCGAGGTGGCGTATCCTGGGGATATTATCGGTGTTATTAACCCTGGCGTCTTTGCGATCGGTGACACGGTGTCGATGCAAGGCGGGTTTAACTACAAGCCGATGCCGCAGTTTCCACCTGAGATCGTGGCTCAGATACGTCCCACAGACGTTCTGAAACACAAGAACTTCGATAAGGGAATTATGCAGCTCGCGTATGAGGGGGCCGTGCAGATCCTTCGGTCCTTCCGCAATCCGAAGGATCCTCCGCTCGTCGCCGCGGTCGGTCGGCTTCAGTTTGAGGTACTCCAATTCCGATTGAAGGATGAGTACGGGGTTGATACGGCCGTCGACTTCCTGCCGTTCAAGTACAGCGTGTACGTCGAAGGAGATCCGAAGACCCTCTCACTTCCAATGGGATCGATGCTCGCCCTTGACGCGCGTGACAGAACGGTAATCCTGCTCAAAGCCGAGTGGGAGAAGAAGTACGTTCAAGAGAAGAACCCAGACCACGTCTTTAAGGACTTCGTCCAATAAACTGGAGGTGTCGCATGAACGCACTCGATCGCTTTCTCGCCTCTCCGGACCATCGCTCTCTTGTTGAGGAGTATCGAGACCTCGACAACAGCGAGGATCGGCTCGGGTGGCTCATGGAGCGCCCATCGCTTCACGCGCCCCTCGCGCCTGACCTCATGACCGCGGAGCGAAAGGTGCCGGGATGTCTCTCGGGTCTATGGCTTAATGGATACGTTCGTGAGGGACGGTGCTACTTCGAGGCGAAGAGCGAATCGGATATGGTGCAAGGGATCGCGTCCTTTATCTGTGACCTCTATGGTTCAAGACCCCTCGAAGAGGTTCTGGAGATCGGCGATGCCCTCGTGAGCGTCCTCGCCCTGGAGCGACTCCTCTCGACAACTCGAAAACGCGCGGTGTCGAGCACGGTATCGTTTATTCTTCATACCGCTCGTGAGACGAGCGCTCATCAGATCGCCGTGTAGGTTACGTGTTCATCGACGCTCACAACCACCTTCAGGATGAGAGGCTATCCGCCACTCTGGAACAATCACTCGCGGAGTGTGAGCGGATCGGGGTGCGACACGCGGTGGTAAATGGCACTCATCCCCGCGACTGGCCCCGCGTTGCGGCTCTCGCACAGCGGTATCCCTGGATACTCCCCTCTTTCGGCGTTCACCCGTGGTATATCGACGATCTTCCGACCGAGTATCTCTCTGTTCTAGGCGAGTACCTCGACCGCGCACCTTCGGTGGTCGGAGAGATCGGAATTGACTATTGGAAAGAGGGTATCGATCGAGTGCGACAAGAGCAGGTCTTTCTCGAGCAGCTTTCGCTTGCTCGAACGCGTAATCTTCCGGTAACTGTACATGGCCTCAAGGCGTGGAGCCGCTTGCTCGATTTGTTGCGAGCGCATGGCGCGCCCGCTAAGGGATTTCTCCTGCACTCCTACTCAGGTCCTCGCGATCTCGTGGAGGCGTTCGCCGATCTCGGCGGCTATTTCTCTGTCGCCCCCGCGTTCTTGGCTCCACAACGCCATGCGAAGCTGGAGGTATTTCGCCATATTCCGGTCGATCGAATTCTTCTGGAGACCGATGCCCCCGACCAAGGCCCAATACGGGAGATGGATCTGTATAGAGATGACACCGCGCACTCCCTGAACGTCAATCATCCCGGCAACATCCAGCTGATGTACAGTGGCATGGCTGAGCTACTGCGATTTTCGGCTGACAAACTCGCGGAGCGCATGCGGGATAATTTTACGAGACTATTTGGGTAGAGCGACTATGAATTCTCAAGGTGACGAAGCTCGAACAGGTGTCTGCCGGTGTGGCCGCAGCGTTGATGACCCAGCAACGTTGGCGGTTGCTCGATATCGCGGCCTCGGGTGGCTCTTGTTCGTGATAGGAATCACCCCCACGCCAACTCAGATAGATTTTGTGTGTCCCAGCTGTCGACACCTCTTTGGGAGCTCAAGCGCTCCAGAGGTCTGCCTTCGTTACAAGTTTCGTTCCAGCTAGCCCGTCCGCTTCAACTCGAACTCGTGCTTTTTTTGGCGGAAGCGGTCGCGGGGCCGGTGAGATTACGTGGGCTCAGGCTCAGCTAATCGTGCTCGACGACTTTCGACCCATCGATAGGGATGTATCGGAGTCTCTCGGGAGAGGAAAGAGATCGCCTCTGCCGCGGCGATAAAACCGATAGTTCCTGTCATAAAAACAGCGCTTCCAAGGCCAGCGTTACAGCTTTTTGGCCGCGCTCTTGGTTGCGAAGGATCCGCCGCGCAGTGCGTCTCCTCGGCGTCGCGAGGCCCCCTCTGCAGGGGCGCATACACGCACGGGATATCGAAGCGAGTCCTCTCACCACGAGGGAATGCGTGGTCTTGTCGAAGCTTCTTCCGAACGATCAACAGGAGGGGGTCGTGAATCGTCCGTGAGAGGTCTTCAACACAAGCGCTGGTCGGTGATAACCTGTTGCCGGCGGAACCGACGGTTATGACGGGGATCTCTCGACGGGCGCACTCTGCCAGAAGGGTAACTTTATGTTCAGCGGTATCGATCGTATCGAGCACGAGCGAATACCCGTAGCCGAGGATCTCATCGGCGGTCTTCTCAGAAAAGAACTTCTTAACGACTCTGACTGAGCACTCCGGATTGATCTCTCGAACGCGATTGGCAAGTACCTCCGCTTTTGAGATTCCTACGGTAGAGCTCAGGGCATGGAGTTGTCGGTTGACGTTCGTGACACACACCTCGTCGAGATCGACCAGGGTGAGAGATCCCACGCCGCACCGAGCGAGCGCCTCAACGGTCCATGAACCGACACCGCCGAGCCCAACCACACACACGGAGGCGCCAGCGATTCGCTCGTAAGCCTCGGCCCCGACGAGCTGAGCGAAACCAAGAAAACGGTCATTGTTCGCGGTAAACTCCATACAGCGGATACTACCATGCCTTGAGATCAATTTCACACCGGCCCGGAACGGCCTTGCCGATCAGGAGTTTATCGGTTCGTTCCTTGGTTCCATGATGCAAGGCAGTGCCAAGCCAGTCGATACCTTTCCTTGGTTGCTCTCCACGGGTAGTGCAAGGTATTTTTGATATCAGAGCGAGTTTATTTCTACGAGCGGCCATGGCCTTGTATGCAAAAAATCCCAGACGCTGATGTCATTATAGTGGGGGCCGGACTCACAGGACTGCGAGCGGCGCACCGCTTATCACAAGCAGGACTCTCTGTGCTGATATTTGAGAAAACCGCCCATATCGGGGGGCGGATGGCAACGCACGAGGCCGCTGGGTACAGGATCGATCATGGATTCCAGGTTCTCCTGACGGCCTATCCCGAGGTGAGGGCAATAGAGGGCTTCGATCGTCTCCGTTGCAGGAGCTTTACCTCTGGCGCTCGTATTTGGCGCGATGGACGGTTCACCGACTTCATGGATCCGCTTCGACACCCTGGCGAGCTGTTCGCCGTGTTGCGTGCGTCTGTGGGGACCTTTGGGGACTACCTACGGCTCCTCTTCCTGAGTCGGGGGCGAGCGGGGTGTCGCTGCAGGACCATCTCGACAGACGCTGGGCTGACGAAGAGTGGTTTCTCTCAAAGGTTCCAGGATTCATTCCTTCGCCCCTTCCTTCGAGGCATCCTTCTCGATCCTCTCCTTCGTGCTGATTACGGTCTCGCCTGTTTCTACCTGCAGATGTTTGCACAAGGTGAGGCTGCCCTGCCGGAGTCGGGAGTGCAGGGTCTCCCAAACCTTCTGGCGGATCAAATCGGGCGATCCCACATACGATTGAACGCTACGGTCAACGCCATAGCGCGTGACGAGATAGTCCTCGATAACGGTGACTCCTATCGAGCCCGGCAGGTAATCTGCGCGGTGGACACGATGTCAGCTACCCAACTCGGCTCCCCCGAGCAGACGATGCACCACCTAGCCTCCTGTACCCTCTATTTTTCGGCCCCAAGGGCCCCCTTTCACGAGCCTATCGTGGTGCTCAACGCGGAATCGGGGCCGATCGCGACCCTCTCCGTGGTATCAAATGTTCAACCATCGTACGCCCCTCCCGGTAGGGCTCTTATCGCCATCACAGCGATCGGAGATACCGCTTTGCTCTCAGAGGATACGCAGCGTGATTCGATTCTCGCCCAAGCCTCGACGTGGTACGGCGAGCAGGTTCAGGACTGGAGTTTTATAACGCGAATCTCCCTTCCCACCTCCGTGGTAAGTCGACCACGCATGTCCATGGGATACTCTGAGGTAGGGGGCGTTCTGTATGCGGGGGACTATCTCTCCTATCCATCGCAGAA
>JAIXPR010000148.1 GCA_027486155.1 Pseudomonadota bacterium
CCGTGTCCTTGAGATAAACTCGGTGCCCGGCATCGGAATCCACATGGCTCCAGGAAGGGGCAGTCCGAGAAACGTTGCCGGAATGATCGTCGATATGATCTTTCCTGAGACTATCGGAAAGCGGAGGGAGACAGCATGCGCCGCATGACCGATTCACAACTGAAGTCGCCTTTACTTCTGGGTGTGGACCGCGCGTCGAGCCGCGTCGCGCGCCTCGGACGAAACTATCGGTTCAACAACCTTGAAGTCGACCGCTTTGTAGCCGATATCGGTCTAGCCTCACGTCGCCTCATATCACGGGAGTATCAACAGAGCACGTTTCGGCCGAGAAACACGCTCAGAATTCCCGACCGCACTGAGGAGCTTTTTAGTGATCTCGCCTTTTATTGGTCCGTGGGGCAGATTTGGAGTTCACTCGCTCAGGCCCTCCGTGTGAGTCCCACGGCGAGTATCGCCGAGATCGGCTGCGGACATGTGCCAAAAGTTGCGATTGGATTCCACTACCTTGGTGTAGAGGGAAAAGTAGACCTGGTCGATAACGACGCTATCGCTTTGGAACGCGCGAGTCGATTTCTTCAGCTTATAGGGGCGCGATTTCCTGTAGGCGTCTTACAGGCCACTCTTTTTGATGAAGGTGTCAGTGGATACGACTGCGTCTTCGCCAATCATCTTCTCGATGATCTCATTCTTGACCACTTTTGCAAACTACACGGAGTCGACGCTGCCAAGCTCTATGAGCGGGAGGACAATTACCTTGAGGTATGGAGAGATATCATCGCCACTCCACATCTGTTGGATGATTTCGTTCCGGTGCTTGCTGACACCCTGGTAACAAAGGTAAGGCCTGGTGGTGTTGTTCTCTTGCTGGACTATCCTAGTTTCTCACACCGGGCGTTGGGTCTCACTGAGGTAATTGGTCTCGTTCGTAAGGCAACGAGGCTCCTTAGAGATGCCATTCGAGCACGGGGAGGGGATATCGTTACGGACCTGCCAGCGGCTTCAATCACGGTCGATCGTATTACGGTCACTCAAGACGATATCGTTGCGTTCAGAAGGGGAGGGGCAAATGATGAACTGTGATGTGAGTATAGAGTGCGCGCACATCTACGCGGACGAGAGCCTTACGTGCGCGCATGCAAAGAGCATCGCCATCGCTCAACGTGAGAGCCGGCGGTGGAGAGCTGAGGGCCGCACGGTACGCTCGGTAGTGCTTGTAGACGATATTCACGTTGGAGCCTCCAGACTAACGCCGGAACAGATCAAGGGATGGGCGGCCCGCTTCGGTTTTGGGGTTGATGTGGTGGTTGAGGAGAGCGCGCTGAAGGTCGTCGCCAAGGGAGTAATCAAGAGCCTTCCTCGGCGCAACTTGTATTGGGAGCCATTTCGTAGAGCGCCGAAGCGGGTTCTTTTTCTGCGTTGCGGCGAGGGAGGTATCGCCTTAGGCACGGTCGTCGACCGGTGTTTCGAGCCCTCGTGTGCCCTACTTGTAGCTGCGTGGAATCTGACTCGGCTGGGAGCGTTCTCGGTTGGAGGAATACCGACAGCAGAGATAGCGACCTCCGTCCTGGAGGAACGGTATCGGGGCGTTGAGATGAAGGCGTTGCGGATCATCGAGGGGTCTCGGTACCGGTCATTCGCCGGAAGGATTTCGCATATATTCTATTAAATGAAGGGAGGCTTATGTTGGTTCAACGACGGGCAGTTGAGGAGATACATGAGGAGTTACAGTCGCTGTTGCGCGAGGTGCGAGAGCGTCGCGCGTTCGATGCTCGAACGTGTTTGGCTCGCAAGGTCGATCTGATAAACAGCTACTGTCAAGCACATAAGCTCTCAGGGATTGTCGTGGGAGTAAGCGGTGGAATCGATTCCGCGGTTGCCCTCGGGATGATAAAAGTGGCCTCGCAGATGTTGAACTCACCGATATCTCGCATAGTGGCGGTGTCGCTTCCCTTCTTCGTTGACCAAGGCGCTGCGGACCAAGACCGTGCGCTCAGGCGAGCGAGGCGTGTAGCGGAGAGGTTCCAGGTTGAGTTTATCGCGTCTGATCTCAGTGCGTCTTTCGAGGCCGCTCGCGTAGCCGTCGGTAAAGCCGTCGGCATAGTTGGCTCGCCGTGGGCCGACGGGCAGCTCGTCGCATACTTACGAACCCCCGCCCTCTACTACCTTTCCGCGTTGCTCACCTCAACGGGGACGGCCGCTATTGTGTGTGGGACCACTAACCGAGATGAGGGAAGTTACCTCGGCTTCTTCGGAAAGGCCTCAGACGGAATGGTCGATCTTCAGGTGACCTCTGATCTTCACAAGAGTGAGGTGTACGCAATCGGAGATCTCCTCGAGGTTCCGCAGACGACTATGAACGCAGATCCAACCGGCGATGTGTATGACGGAAAAACACATCTTGAGATGATTGGGGCGCCCTACGATTTCGTCGAGCTCTATACCACTATGCTGTGTCTTCGTGAGGAGCAGCGAAGGGAACTGGAAGCGAAGCTCACTCCCGAGGGGAGAGAGCAGTATTTCGAATGGAGTGAGCGCGTGGAGGAGATGCACCGGTATAATCTGCACAAATATACTGGCGGAAATCCCTCCGTTCACCTGAGCGTCTATGAGCGAGCCGTTCCAGGAGGATGGAGAGAAGAGGGTAACTTTTCACCGCCGCCGAGCGCACGGTCCTTGGTAGGGGAGTTTCCGCTCAATCCACTTGTACCACTTCGATCATTTAATGAAGAACCGGCTCCTCGACGAGACATTACGGTCATCCCTTATGTTGGAGGAGAGGTTTTCACGATCGATAATCTGCTCTCGCCGGGTGAAAGCGATGAGTTATTGAATGAAGTAGCGCGACAGCGGCGCGTCCCGGTTGGTATACATGGATACCTCCGGGATTTTAAACTCGGCGTCAGTAAGGTGGGGTCGTGGAGGTCGACGGTATACTCGCCAGAGCTCGCAGAAAGGATCTGGACGCGAGTGCGTCCATTTCTTGCCCCGTGTCGTGAGTTCGATCCATTCGCGATGACCGATTGGGGAGGGCACCCAGTTTGGCGGCCCATTGGTGTCAATCCAGCGTTTCGGTTTATCTGGTACGATAAGGGAGGGGAATTGGTCGTGCACTACGATGCCGGGTTCGACCCCGGTGATGGTGTTACTCACACACTCATGAGTCTCGTGCTCTATCTCAACGATTGCGATTCCAAGCACGGTGGCCGAACTCGCTTTATCCGCGATTCGCAACGGCACCTTGAGTACGCCGGGCGTAACTTCTCCGATTGGACGAGGGAGGCTCGGCCCGATGAGGTGGTCGCCGCGGTGAGCCCCGTGAAAGGACGAGCCCTTCTCTTCGATCACAGAGTGCTACACGACTCTGAGCCTTGGAGTGGCGCCACTCCCAAGGTGATCATCCGGACAGATATTCTTTTTGAGAAGGTCTATCAGAGGGGGTGAGGGGAGGTATGACACAGTTATCAGAACCTACGCCCCGGGTGGAACGTTTAGTGGCCAAGGCGCTACACGATCCCTTCTATGCCGGTGTGGTACACCATTTCGGCGCTGAGCAGCTCTGGGACGCAGGGTTCTTCGATGATGGTAGCCCCATAGGTCACGATATGACCCTTGCTGTGGATGACCGTCTCCTTGTCACACCGCTCGGGAAGATTCGCAACGCCATCCAACAGGACGGGGATATTGGGGCCCCCCGGTACGCGGTCTTGGTCACGTCAGGAGCTTTTTGTCCGATTCACAAAGGGCACCTTCAGATGATGGAGAGCGCGCGACGAAAAGCCGAACGGCGCGGATGGAAAGTTGTAGGGGGATTTTTTGCCCCTGACCACGATGGGTACGTTTCGGTTAAATGCGGCCAGGAGACCATTTCGGCCCCCACACGGGTACACCTTGCGCAGGTCGCGACAGAGGAGAGTGAATGGCTCGCCGTAGACCCGTGGGCCGCGCTATACGTCGATAGAGCCGTCAACTTCACCGACATTGTGCGAAGGTTATCTCGCTACCTCCAGTATCACTTCGGAGTGGCCATAGTAGTAATGTTCGTGTTCGGTGCAGATAATTTCGTCTTCCGAAAAGCTTTTGTTGAGCGGGGACACCTGATAGTGGTTCCACGGGTAGGCGCGGAGATCTCTTGTGAGCTATCTACTAACCCCACGACCCCCGATCGGATCCTAATGGCACACGATCACCTGCCCAATCAGATAGCCTCTCGAACGGTGAGGCACGGGAGGTTGTGCGATCTTCCTCCAAAAGTGAGGAGTGAGTTTCGTAGGCTTGCCGAGCGGGGCAGCCTTGAGGCGGTCCGGTTCTTCGTTCGAGATGAGGGGGAGTGGAGCGTCCTGCCGTGGAAGCAACGAGTGGGTGACACGCTGAATATCTCGCAAGGAGGGTTCGCCGGAGAGCTGAGAGAGATTATTTCGGCCTCGTTCCGCTCGGGATTTCCAACGAGTGTAGTCGAGGTGGCGTCGATTCCGTTGGTGGATCAGAGTGAGTTGGTGCGGACGATGATAGAGAGCTACGCGGTCCCTACTATTAGCCTCGACGCGTGCATTGAGAGCCACTACACACTGGCGCTCTCGCGACAGTTTGAGGTAACGGGTGGTGAGCGATGCGAGGGGATATTTCAACGTCCGGGTGAGGCCGAGCTGGCGAAGCAAATAGAGCAGATCCCCTCGGGATCGTACGTCCTTATGGATGACGATGTGGCGACGGGGACAACGATCCGCGCCCTCTGCTCATTACTTCCACCGCGCATCACAATCCAAGGTATACTGTCAGCGCAGGAGGTGTATACCAAGGAGAGTTTGCATACCGTCGAGAGCGCGGACTGGTCTCGCCTGGTTGATGTTGTTGACCTTCGAGATTTTCTCGTGGGTTCCCGAGAGGGAGGTCTCGTTGTGCGGCTTCCTAACGGCACGATCGCTCGAGCTCCTTACCTTCTGCCTTATGTGCAACTTAGTAGACGCATGAGTCTCCCACCGAATGAAGAGCTGAGATTCTCGCGAGCAGTATGGGAACTAAATCGCCAATTCTTTGATAGCCTTCCCGCCGCTCTGTCGGTCGGTGATTGCTCCGAGGCGTTTCAGAATCTCGCCATGTATATCGGGTTTACCGCCGAGACCCCCCTGGTGGAGTTCTGTCAGTGGCATCTGGATCAATTAGACGCGGCGGCGTGATTTAGTTGTTAGGCGATGTGAGCATAGAGAGGCGCAAAGAATCTTGGGTCGACGGCGCTATCGTGGTTACACACGTCGGGTTGAAGTGGTGCTTCCAGGGCAGTAAGAGAAGGGCGTATTTTTGGGGTCCGCGTTCTCTACGCCAGCAGCGATCTCTGGGCCCGAGATCGCGAAGACCCAAGATTGAGGGGCTCCGCTTGAGCGAACCGTATGGCCGAGTTATCGTTATGGACGCGCCGTTATTTTTTATTGAGATGCCGGACCTAGAATGAGTACCCCATCGGCGCTCAAAGGTCTCACCTGCGGAAGCTACGCGAGCCGTGGGGACGGAAGGGGGCTGGCATTGCTCGTCTCCTGCACCTCTAAAGCGTGTTGGATTCCTGGCTCGCTTCGCCAAACCGTTTTTTTTCCTCCAGGTACGAGGTTGCATACGCTCCGCCAAGCGCCAGCAGCTCCTCATGTGTTCCGTCCTCGATGATTCGTCCCTGATGAACAAATAATATCCTACTCGCCTTGGAGATCGTGGCGAAGCTGTGTGAGATCAGGAGCCTCGTTCTTTTATTGTCACTAAATCTCGACACGGCTTCTGCCTGAGCGAGTTGTTTCTTAATATCGAGGTTTGAGCCCGGCTCGTCGAGCAAGAGAATGAGGGGGTTGCGGTAGAACATTCTGGCCGCGGTGAGGGTTTGAAGTTGCCCGCTTGAGAGATCCTGTCCTCCATTGAAGCCGCTCCCGAGGACCGTGTCGAGACCTTTCGGCAGGCTAGCGACGACCCGGTCCGCCCCTGACAATTTAAGGGCCTCGTTGAGGCCGAGTGGATCTCGTCCCGCAGGTTGTCCGAGTTCGATGGATTGGCGCACAGTGAACGACTCGTAGGGATAAGCTCCTTGGAACATAAGGGAAACGATCGAGCGCCACTGGGTCTCGTCAACCTCACGCATATCGATCCCATCAACGAAGATAGCTCCTGACGTTGGACGGTAGATGCCAGCGATAAGGTTCATTAAGGTTGTTTTTCCGCTGCCGTTCTCACCCACGATACCGATGAAGCTGCCCGGCTCGATCGTTAGGTTAAGGCTATCGAAAATTGAGCGACCGCTAGGATACGCGAATGACACATCGCGAAGTTCGATGCGTGGCGCTCCGCTGGAGAGGGTTAGACGCTTGTTAGCGACACTTTGGTTGACCGAGTGTGATCGTTCTCCAATATCGGAGAGTCGGAGGGCATCCTGCACGAAGGCGAGATCCTTCAGTTGGTTTCCTATGTTGGACGAGAAGTGAGACACCTGATCTCGGAAATAGAGCAGCGAGGAGAGGAGGAATACCCCTTGGCCTATCGAATGGGCAGGGTTCGTAACGGTTTGATAGACGAGATATGTTCCGGCGCCCCATACCGAGATCTCCATACCCGCGCTCGCTATGAGGCGCCGAGTATTTTGAACGGTATCGAGACGGATAATTTTGTGGTTGATCTGATCCAGGAAGGAGAGGGCGCGGTCCTTCACGTATCCCGCTTGTTTTAGAAGGGTCAGCTCCTTTAAAAACTTAGGCTCCGTGAGGAACCAGTTGTGCCACACGTATCGTCTATGAGCGTCCGCGACTTCGGTCTCGGTCTTAAATTTCTCCTGTGCGTACTTTCTCTCCGCGAGAAGTCCAGGAATGGTCGCCGCAAGCACCGCGGCACTAATAGCCCAGTGACCCTGGGCAAGCGCCGCCGCGGCGACTACGACACCGGTGAGAGATGAGATTCCCTCAAACGTTCCTTTGAGAAATTCAACGATAGAATGTTGATTGTTGTTGACCCTAGTGACAAGCGTTCGAAAATTCTCCGATTCGATATTCGCTACTTGGTAGTGCGCCACAGCGGTTGAAACGAGGTCCTCGATCCTTCGAGAAGCGAGAGCCTCAAGCTTAGTGTGAAAGAAGGTGTCGAGGAGTGTACATACTTGATGAACGCCAGAAGCCAGGGCAAGCGTGACCCCCCATTTGATAATCGTTGGTGAGATTCCCCCACCTTGTGCCCCAGCGGCGAGTGCGTCAACGAGATGTCCGAGAGAGAAGGTGATAGCGTAGCTCGAAGCGGCAACGCCGACCGTGAGACCCAAGAGCGCGGCGCACTCCTGTGGATGGCTCTTTCGCATCAAGGAGAGAAGCCGAGAGCTGCTTTGAAGTATTCCCGGTTGAGGTAGTGTGTCGAGGGCGGTGTTGACCGTCGCCGATGTAGCGAGTCTACCGGGTGGGATGAGCTGATTGAGGGCCTCGTCGTACGATGAGGAGAGGGAGACAGGGGGCATCGGCACGGTCGTTGCGCCGGTCCTTGAGTTCTTCGCTTCGGTTCCTGGTTGTGGCGTTAGCATCTTGCTCGGATATTTGCCGACTATTCCCGGCTGTATCATGGGGCAAAGTAGCGGAGAGATCAAACCACGAAGCCTGTGAATCTGTAGGCGGAGTACGAAGGTGATGTCTTGCGGATGAATTAGATCTCAGCAACGCAATACGTTCGCTCCCCTAGATGCCAGGGCTTCATGGGGGCAACCTTGCTCCTCTGAACAACGATTGAAGGCAAGGTGCTCTAGGGTGACTTGGTCGTTGACAGGAAAGAATCTAAGATGCGTTGCTCCGGCGGGGTGACCATTGCCCACTGAGGACCAACTTTGTGGTAGATCTGAAGCTGTCGCACGGCCCCAAGGGTATGCTCTTTCAATTCTAGATTCCTATTCGCCATCCCGCGTACGACCTGGATTGCATCCCGCAACGCCATGGCCGTAGTCGGTAAAATCGGGTTAAGCTGTAGCTCCCTGAGATCCGCTCCAAGCGCAGCTACCGATTCCTTGAGAACCTCAAGTGCAGCCGGTGAGGTCGCCCGCAGGGTAGCGACGGGAAAACCGTCTGGAAGCGGTGGTATGATCGCACTCGCCAAACGCTCCCATCGGGGGTCTGGGGGAAGGTCCGATGGCTTGGTGAGCAGGTCCTCATGTTCGGGCGCGTTGATGAGGGATCCGATCGTCTTTTTCAACGCCGATGGAACCCCGAACCTGCTGCATGCGATCGTGCTGAGCTCGATAAGCGTCTTCGTCACCTCCATCGCATTCTCGCGGGGACAACCGAGCGCCTTAGTCAGCTCGGTGACGGGGAATTCCCGCAGGTGGAGGTTGCCCTGCTCGTGGCGGGATCCTCCGGAACGTGAGTGGTTTTGTCCTCGGCTCGGCATAGGTACGAAAGTTCCTTGTTCTCCACTAGTGTTGGGACCTAGGCGACATTTGTAACACAGCTACGATCTTTCGTGCCCCAAATGCAAGGATCTCCACGGGCTCTCCTTAGGCGCCCTTGGTAGCTGGACTCCGGTCGGTAGGGCCCGACTCCTGGCGGGCCGTATGATAGGTGGAGGTATCGGGGCGTCATCGATAGGCGAACGATACGGCCCGTGGGGATCCACCTTCGCTAAAGCTTTGGCGAGACAGGCAGCGGGCCCTACCCACGTCACGTGCCCACGGTCTGTAGCCCGCGCGGCCAGCTGGGAATTATTTAGGAATAGCTGGGAATATCTCAGCGCTACAGTTCTTAAACATACTCATCCGAACCGAAAGATCCTAAAACCCGGCTGTGAGCCGCCGCACGGCCACGGGATATGTCATGTACTCGGTATACCCTTGGCGCGATAGGTTAGGCACCCCGTTTCTGGTACCGTAACTGGCGATTGAAGTGGCTGGGGATCTTCCTCTACCATAACGTTTGGTGATCGATGGCACGTCGCTCTGATATCGATAGGAATCAGCCCGAGCTCTACCTCGGTCTGCCGGCTCGACCTACGGATGATCCACGGGTGCTGCTCTACTCCCCGTGGAGCGATCCGACCATCCGGGCACTCATGCACACCGCTCCCGCGATTGCCGCCTCTAAAAGTCCGATCGGTACGCGGCTCATGCCGCACGATGTGCCGCCACATGAGCGATGGCGTTGGCCAGGGGATAAACTTATCTCGCAGAGACACCAGTTGGACCTCCCGCAGCTCACCGAGGACGAAGTGCGCACGCGACTCGCCCAGGTCGATCGCCTGGTATCGCAGTGCGGAGTCTCTCCACTCCTCGCGCATGTGTTAGTCGGCCGTGGGCACGTCGAGCCTGATCTCGTTACCCAGTATCTAGCCCCATCCATCCGTGAGGAGGTATCGAAGCTTCCCTCCTATGGGCCTCTCCATTCCGCGGCCTTCTATCTCCGCGCGGCGATCCTTCAAGGGTGGCATATCGTTGTTGTCTCCGATTACGACGCCGATGGAAATTGCTCCGCGGCGATTATGAAGCGCTCTCTTGATGCTCTCGGCGCGCACAGTACCGTTGTACAGCCCGATCGTGTCCTTGATGGGTATGGGCTCGGAGACACCCTCCTGACACGGGTCGAAGGCCTTCATCCCAACGTGGTCATCACCCTCGATTGTGGCACGTCGAACAAGCGCCAGATTGATTAAAAAAATAAAAA
>JAIXPR010000057.1 GCA_027486155.1 Pseudomonadota bacterium
TAACGCCAACCCACACCGCGACACCGACGGTAACGCCGACTGAGACACCAACGAGAACCCCAACGGGTACGCCAACTACTACGCCATCGGCTACACCGACACGCACGCCAACTCAGACCGCGACCAACACGCAAACGGCGACCGCAACGCCTACCGCGACCGCAACACCTACCGCGACCGCAACACCTACCGCGACCGCAACACCAACGGTGACACCAACCGATACGCCAACCCGAACCCCAACGGCTTCACCTACCGCTACACCAACGGTAACGCCAACCCACACCGCGACACCGACGGTAACGCCGACTGAGACACCAACGAGAACCGCAACGGGTACGCCAACTGCTACGCCATCGGCTACACCGACAAGGACACCAACTCAGACCGCGACTAACACACCAACGGCGACCGCAACACCAACGGCGACACCAACTCGTACTCCGACTCAAACTCCGACAGCATCGCCGACCCACACCACAACCTCGACACCGACACGAACGCCAACGCCAACGTGGACGCCGACACAGACTCCAACTACTACTCCAACTAGCACACCGACGGTCACTCCAACTCGTACTCCAACTGGTACGCCTACCGGTACTCCGACCGCAACACCGACCCAGACGGCGACAAACACACGAACGGCGACGCCAACGACAACACCGACGCATACGCCAACCCGTACGCCAACGGTAACGCCGACCTTCACGGCGACACCAACTCCAACGGCGACAAGTACGCCAACTGTTACGCCAACACCGACCATGACAGCTACGCGGACGGCTACCCCAACCTCGACGCCAACTCCGCCGGTAACGGATGTCACCTTCAAGCTGACTATCTTTAACACTCCAATTGCGGGAGCTCCAGTCCAGGTGAACTCGGAGACCATGATAACTGACGAGCAGGGCGAAGTGACCGCACCAATGGGCAATGCAACACTGTACACCATCTCGACCGGACTCGCCGCGATCTCCTTCGATCCGATCCTTGAGACAGGAGGTTCCTTAGCCGCTCGAAGCCCAGTTACGATAGAGGCTCAGCGTCTGATCAACGTGGCTGACCAGCCGTGCCGCATCATGGTGGGTGGAGTGCCAAACGTGTACTTCTCTTCAACTAACGTAACGGATCAATTACTGACCGTGCCACTTAGTTATGACTATCTGAACCGAATGTACTCTGTCACTGGAGAAGCGGCACCAGCCCAAGCATTCGCGCCTGGTACGTCTGGATTCTCAGTCCCAGAGGCGTATTTTACCTCGGGTAGAAATATTACGGGAGTCTGGAGGTTCCTTGGACAAAGTGTCACGGTAACGCAAAATCTTCAGGTCTGCTCGGATAGAGGAGAGCCTGGTGATTGCGATCCGGTTGATTCCGCTCTGTTGCAAACTCCGATGGACTATACGCGCGCTACGATCTTGCGACTCACTAATCAAGCGCTCGCCGCGGCTCGCTCTGGTAAGTGGCGAGAGAAGAGCGGCAAGTTTAGCGTGCCGTTCCTCTCTCGAGGGGCTCAGGCACTCGCCTATATGGATCGACTCCTCAAGAACGCTAGGGGCGATCTCTATACATGCCAAGCTGTTCCGAAGTCCTGCTCAGTTGTAAGAGTGCCGAAGAGCGAGTTGGCTAAGGCGTTCGCGGGCGTGTTCATTGGTCGGGTACCGCGTGGGCTTGAGCATATTTCGGCTCGAGCGAAGCAAGAGAATAGGGCATTTGCTCGAGTCTTGCGAAAACTTCCAGACAGGGTCGTTCGATGTCGCTAGAGACATGAGATGAAGAGGGGAGGGGGCTCAAGGAAAGCGACCCAATGTATTTAAAGAATCCCTCAACGCACAGGAACCGCGCCGAGATTGGCTTGAATACCCTCACCTCGGCGTATACTAATTACTCTGCGAGCAGTGTAGCGACTAGGGGGCTTTCCGCGAGGACCTCTCTCGCGCGTTCCGCGCTCCTTTCGGAGAGTCGGTGGTCTTGGGTGTTTTGATGATCCGGACCGGCCAATGTCCCTTGGGTGCCCAGCTCGCTGAATATCGCCGAAATTTTTTTAATAACCTGTCGACCTATCTCCAGGGTGGAGGTCCAGTACGGTGTCGAGAGGTCAAGGTCGTCGGACTTAAGGGCTACTCTACTAAGGTCGCTCCACTCGGTCGCCATCTGAAGCATCGGGTATGCCACGGAGGGAGGTGTGGAATCTAGTCTCAAGAGAGTGCCCAGCACGGAGTGATAGAGCAAATTGAGCGGAGAATCGGATCGTCCGCTAGGACCGCAGGCGAGATCCTGGCATGCTCTGCTCACGGCGACGATGAGGTGTGCGGACCATCCCTCTCGAGCCACAGCGTCAGGTAGATGGCGAAACATGATCTCTAGTTTCTGCGCCATATCTTTATTCATGTGAACGTAATGATGCACCGCTTCAAAGGATTGAATCTCACGGCTGATAGTATCGAGTTCTTTGATAATCTCCCTTGTTCCGAGCACCACCTTGGGAGCGGAAGATTGCTCGAAGATGCCGTAGCCATAAAACGGCCCCACCGCTTGAAGGGCACCTTGGATGATGGCTTTGCACTGATCGGGGAACGAGCACCCGGCACCATCGAATTTGTCATCCGCTCGCAATGCGTCATTTAGAGTCGCCATGTGTATTCCTTGAAATCCGTTTGAGGCTTAAGCCAGAGCGCATCCCCTAACAACGCTCCTATAGGGGGTAAGGTGCTCCCGACGCGCCATGGAGTCAAGAATGGTGAGTGTCATAGAGGCCGGTTATATGAGGTAGTTCCTTAGCGCCGTTGGTGTAAGGCCTTCGTAATCTGAGCGGCCGCATGGTCCGTCGATGGCCCCATACTCCGAAACATGAGGAGGGGAAGCATCTTGTAGGTCTACATGATGGCGTTCGTGCGCGTTGTATGAGCCCACCGATTCCTACAAGTGATGTTAGGAACTGTAAGGGTCTGTTGCTCTGGTGCGTTCCGTTCGGCTATGAGTAGGGGCATGAAGTCATGCGAACTTTTGATAACGGTCTCGTTGGTCTTGGGCATTGTTGGGTGGGCATCCCCCAGTCAAGCTGAAACGTCGACTTCGCCCACCCTTACGATAGGAGTTATTTTACCGCTGAGTGGTTCGGCCGCGAATTTTGGGGCGATCGCTCAGCGAGGCGTTGAGCTCGCACTTCAAGATCTTGCCCCAGAGGACCGGGCCCGAACTCGTGTCATCTATGAAGATGATGGCATGGTAAACACTCGGTCGGCGACCGCAGCCCGAAAGCTTCTCTCTGTCGACAAGGTCGACGCCCTTGTCACCTGGTCCTCCGGGACGGCTTTAACGGTGGCGGGTATCGTTGAGGGAGCTCGAGTGCCTCAGATCGGTATCGCGTCTGATCCCGCTGTGGTGAGAAATAAGAGGTTCTCCTTCACCTACTGGCCCCTTCCTGAGGATGAGGCGCGGACGTTGTATGACTATCTTGTTCATAGTGGAAAGACCCGTTTCGCGATTCTCACCCGTGTCCACAACGGCGCTCTTGCGTTGAGGGATGCTTTCATCAACCTCGTTGAGCAGGAGAGCAAACTAAAGATCGTGGCGAGCGAAGAGGTTGGCGGAGACACGATGGATTTTCGAGGCGTGTTGACCAGAATGAAAGCTAAAGGGGAGGTCGATGGATTTATTCCGATCCTCTTTCCAGGACAGCTCTCTGTCGGCGTCAAGCAAGCCCGTGACGCCGGCATCACGGCGAGTCTTGTAGGATTTGAGACCTTTGAGGACAAGGACGAGTTCAAGGCGAGCGGGGGATTGTTGGCGGGGGCGGTGTACTCCACAGGAGCGGATCCCGAGCCTGCTTTCATCGAGAAATACCGGGCCGTATATCCTGGAATGTCCTACTACACGGCTAATCAGACCTTTGACGCGATAAAGCTTCTCGTGGCCGCTACCCGAAACGCCAAAGATGGAGCAACTATCACGGAGTTCCTGCGCACGTTAAAGGACTATCCGAGCGCGTCTGGTCCAGCTACCTCTACGGGAGACAATCGATTCAGATTACCGACGACCTTGAAGCGGATAGACGGGGATGGGAGTCCGCAGCTTCTGCGGTAACCATTCAGTTGCGATTTTGAGAATGTCCGTTTGTGCGGTCAGTGTGGGAACGAACTCCCCTCGTCACTCTTTGGATTCCAGGGCATCGGCATGGATTAACATTGTACTGTCAAACCTTGCGACGAAATTAATTAAATTGCCGGAGATCGGCTTGAACCCTAGATACTGGGGTAATCCCTCACTTTGTGAGCGAAGAACATCGAAAATGATTTGATCGAGGCAACGGAATCGCCCAAGGCTCCCCGTATGGCATCGATAATGAGATTAAGGTCCCTTTGTTGCTCGACAGCCACACCAACCATGTAGTCCCAGTGTCCGACCTCGAAAGTTAAATGGGTGATGTTCGGATGGCTCTTTGCGAAAGCAAAAAAATCTGCGTAATTAGCTTGGGATACCCCCTTCATGCTAACCAGCACGATGTAGTTCGCCAATCCTATCAGCTCTCCTCTAATCTCATGCATGTCCCCGGCGATAATCTCGGCCGCTTCTAGCTTTTTAAGGCGATACACCAGGGTTGATACGGGTAGCCCCAGGCTTTGAGCTAAGGCACGAGATGAAGAGAGTTCGGGGTCGGTAAGGGCATAGAGAAGCCGGTGGTCCATGGAGTCCAATTCAAGTGGAGTCGGTGTTGCGGAGGGATCCACTTCGAAAAAGCACTCGCAGTGTAGTTTGGGGTCGTTGACTAGCATCTTCTCGCCAAACACCGAGTGGCGTACCATGACGGCGACATCTTTTTTCAGAAATAAGGAGCCAAATTTTGCTGATAGCTCGTGATTGAAAGCGGCTAGTTGAGCCGATGTCCGGGTAACGGTTCTGACAAAGAAATCGTATTCGCCCCCAACCTCAAGAACCATCGTGGCGCAGCCAGAGCGTGCCAGGAACTGAGCTATCTCCGCTTTGGTGCGCTGTCCCTCGCTGGAGAGAGTTAAGTACACATCGTGGCTAGCATACCCGAGCCGAAAAATATCGATCATTACTCGATGGCTAATAAGGCCTGCCACCTTGAATTTGCGCAGGGCGTGTTGCACAACCGGTGCGCTGGTACCAACCTGGCGAGCGATTTCGGGGACGGTCAGGCGAGCGTTCATCAGAACCGTGTAGAGGATGTGTCGCTCGGGAACGCTTAACTTGATAGGCATCGTCTACGCACTTCCTCACCTGTTAACCTCCCGCAGTTAAAGTGGCAAGGTTAACAGAGGAAGATAGCGAATGCGTGCTATGGTAATCAACCCTCCTTTTTAGCGATCACGTGCGAGGACCGCCGTGGTTACGCTCCGCACACCTCTGAGCGTCGTTGCTAACCAGTTGGATGTTTGAGACTTTAAGTTATAATACTTTAAAATTTATAGCCTACAGTTTAAGACACCCCTAGGGCGGCGAGGCAAAATCCCTTCCTTCTGGGAAAGCGGATCTTGGGTTGCTCTTCGATGTTCAGGACGTGGAAAAATCCTCCATGTTTATGAGTGGATACACGCCCGTCTTCCCTGTGCTTCGGCGAGGACTACTGAAAAACAGACTCGACGTAGCCTTTGGTGAAGTCGGGTCTGGTTTTTCCCCGTACTGAAAATCGAATATCAACCCAACCTCCACTTTCTCGCCACGACTAGGGTTTGCCTCGCTTCCCCAGGGCAAGAATCTCTTGCTCGGAGGGGGCAGGGCACTATACTGCCGGGGTCTAGATCCTGCCCCTTGCGGAGACCATGCACTCAATTTCACAGTCCGTAGCACATTCAGCGGGCGTTCCTCAGGGCGCTGTTATCGATCTCGTTGGGGAATTCTTTACTATTCCGCGTCCTCGGGTCGCGGGCCCCCGACCAGCGTCCCTTGCGCCTGATGGCTCTCTTACCATCGGACACTTCAAAATCCCGGCGGATAGGCTGAGTGAGCGACTCCGTGACGCGGGAAGGTTGACCGACAGGGTCTCGCGGCTCTTCCTATCGATATCCGCGCTCGAGCGCGCGCTTCGAAACGATAGCGTTCAGGTTCCATCTGCCTCCATCGATTTTGGTGGCGCGTTCGAAACGTTCAAAAGAGCGATGGACGGTTCTCTTAGTGGATTCCACTTCATGAACATCGCACGCGCGGTTGACCGTCTCTCAGTTAAGCAGGAGATCCCAGCTTCATTTCTAGGCGAGTTGCGAAATTCGCTGATCGAGGCCGCTCAGGTGGCAACGGTGTGCGCCGCGATTGATCAAACCTACTTTGGGACTATGAGCCATCGCTCCCCGCTTGAGCGAGCGAAGGATTGGTTGGTTGACCGTTCTCGGAACGTCAAAATGAAAGACCCTCGCATTCGCGCTCGATTGACTCCTACCGTTTTTGAGGAGCTTTCCCCCTCTGTTTTGAGAGTCGATGCCGATCTCTGGGCTCAGCGGATCGCTTTGTCTGACGACGGTTCGCCGGAGGTTCATCGGATATGCGCTTCCGAGCATCATGTCGCTGGCGTGCTCTCCCAAGGGGTCTTTCAGCGTTCAGTGAGCCTGATTCGTGGAGGTATGGAGGGGCAGCTGAGGGTTGGTACCGAGAGTGCGACCGAGAGCATGTTCTCCGCCGAGATCAGGATTGAGAGCGTGTTCGCGGCTTTGCAGCTCGGTCGAACCGCCTCGCGATTGTTGACGGACCTGGAGAAGCAGAAGATAGATCTTGTGCGCATGTGTCGATTTGTTGATCGCGACGCGGCTCTCGGGGTCAAAGCTAACCTTGAGCGATTGTCTCGCGAAGCGCATTCACGCCTTGATGATATCGATGACTGGGCCGCGCGCTTTGAAGCACATGAGGCGCATCCTTTATCGCGTGAAGAGCGGCATGATGTGGCGTTGCTTCTGCTTGATGCAGAGATATGTCTCTATATCGCGGGCCATGTGCAAAATGTCGTAAGCGGCTCGGATAATCGGACCTTCTGGGGAAGTTTGTGGTCGGCCTCCCTGAGTGATAGGCAGGTCCGATGCGGTATGAATCTCGCTCATAACCTCCCAGCTCTGCTCGAGAGTGATTGCCACGGAGCAGCGAACGTTGTCACCAATGCAGCACTCCTTCTCGGCTTTTCAAATGAAGATAGGCCGCGGGATGCGGCGTGGCGAATTCCTGAAAATCCCCTAGCATCCCTCACCTGGGCGATGACTCGGGAAGGGCACCCGCTCCGTTGACGAGGCGACAGTATCTTCCGCCATCTTCCGCCTTCATGTTCGGGTGAAGTTAAGGCTCGTGATAGGCGCTATCTCGTCAGTCTTCCTGGAGATTTCTCGTTAAGCATGCGTCTTCATGATGAGGTAGGTAAGACTCCTGCTTCTTAGAATGGTGCAAGATCCGGTATACTACAAAGACAGTGAAGGGCTCATGGGGCGAGTAGTCGGCTTCACGGTGGCCTGTAAGCCGGGGCAGAGCCTTCACGAGGTATCAAGAGGTCGGCATGGACGAAACTACCAAGAAGATCATTGGCAAGATATCTGTTGTTTACCCGACGGCGACGCAGATTCCGACGGGGCAATCGTGCTCTGTCTTCTATGATTGCTTCCAACTCTCTCCTAGTGATCTAGCGCGCCTCGCCGCCGACGCGGTAGGGGATGTCGATCACGATACCTTTGATGTCGTGGTGGGACTTGCCTATAGCGGTATTCTGTACGCGGCCGCTGTCGCCGGCGGAAAGCGGGTGGTTATCTTACAGAAGGACGGACAGCTCTTTGGTCCAAGCCTTGCCGGATTGCGCGTGATAGTTGCTGACGATGTGCTCCACACTGGGGGGCGAATGCGCGATGCCGCTGCCAAAGTAGTTGCCGCGGGTGGAGAGGTAATCGGTTTCGCTTGTATCGTGGATCGCTCCGGCGGGACTTTCCAAGCGGGGATACCTTCAGAAAATAACACTGAATTGAAGCCGTTGTGGAGTGCGTTCCAGACGGATATGGAATAAGCTGGGGCCACCCCACACCCTATAATCTCGCTGGAGCTCCCATGACCGTTAAAAATCCTTGGCAGCGCCGGGGCACTAAACTTGTCTACTCGAATCCCTGGATCACCGTTCGTGAAGATGACGTTATTACGCCTGGTGGTAAACCAGGAATCTACGGAGTTGTGGAGACCCGAATAGCTACCGGCGTGGTGGCTCTCACAGAAAACAACGAGATCTATCTCGTCGGTCAGTACCGGTACCCCGTCGAGGAGTATTCGTGGGAGATACCGGAGGGAGGATCCGAGATCGGTGAGGACCCGATGAACACCGCGAAGCGTGAGCTTCGAGAGGAAACCGGTCTTGAGGCGGAGTCGTGGGAGCAACTTGGCGGAGAGATTCATCTCAGTAATTGCTTTTCATCGGAGCGAGGCTTTCTCTATGTGGCGCGTGGGTTGCGTCAGGGGACGGCTGAGCCTGACCACACCGAGGAGCTTCAGGTAAAGACGATTCCCTTCGCTGAGTGCCTCTCCATGGTAGATCGAGGGGAGATCAAAGATAGCCTCACGGTGATCGCCGTTTTGCGCATGGCTCGTATTTTGGCCACAAGGAGCGCGTGAACTTTCTCTCCACCCGTTCATCGAAGAGTTTGGTGCGAGAGGGGCTTCTCGATGCCGCGAAGATGGGGGCTGCTGAGACCTATCTCGGCGCGTTCGGTGTCTTTCTTGGGGGTGCGCCGCTGCAGATCGGCGCGCTCGCGACGTTACCGCCACTCGTCGGTGCCATCGTGCAGGCGATCGGCATGCGTCTCAGCGAGCACTCGAGGAGTCGACGCAGTATCGTTTCTGGCCTGATCCGCCTCCAGGCGCTCTTATTGCTACCGATAGCCTCCATCCCGTTTTTGTTCGAGTCCGGGTCTAAAGCCGTGACCGCGTTGATTGGGGTAGTGGTCCTTTATCATGTAACGATTGGACTCATCGCCCCCATTTGGAACAGTCTTGTCGGAGACCTTCTACCCCCACTTTCTCGGGGCGAGTTCTTCGGATTCCGCAATAAGTGGATGGCGATCGTAACTTTTAGCGCGCTTATCTTCGCCGGGCAGACCATTCATGGATTCAACTCGTTTGGGTTTGAGGCGTGGGGATTCGCGCTCGTGTTCGTGCTCGCTGCGGTCGCGCGGTGGAGTTCGGCCTCGGTATTCAGAGGGGTGGACGATGTTTCGCTCCACGTGCCGGACGAATCGAAGTTTACCTTCTGGCAGTTCATCGCGCGCGCTCGATACTCGAACTTCGTCAAGTTCGTCTTCTTCGTCTCGTGCATGAACTTCTCGGCGTCTATCTCTGGCCCGTACTTCGCGATGTACATGCTCAAAGACCTCGCGCTCTCGTACGCCGACTACACGATAGTGGTTGCCGCCGCGGTGCTCGCCCAGTTCGTGGTGATGCGGTCATGGGGAGCGATGAGCGACCAGTTCGGCAATCGCACGATTTTAAAGGTGTGCGGAACATTAGTGGCCTTCAATCCAGTGCTTTGGTTGATCTCGTCGAATTTTTGGTACGTCATCTTCATTCAGTTCTATAGTGGTATCTTTTGGGCGGGTTTTACCCTCGCCGCGGCTAACTTTGTCTTTGACGCCGTTACTCCCCCCAAGCGAGCTCGATGTGTCGCCTACCAGGCGATTATCAACGGATTCCTGGTTTTTGGCGGTTCGTTCGTTGGCGGATGGGTGGTGCATTTGGTTCCTCAAGGGTGGGTAGACCACCTCGGATTATGGGTGCCTAACTCGAAGTTCCTTGCGCTCTTTGTGCTCTCGGGCATCCTCCGAATTGGCGTGATGCTCTTCCTCTTCCCGGCCTTTAAAGAGGTCAGGCAGGTTGAGAGCATCCGAAGTCACCAGGTCCTCATTCGGGTGACCTCTCTGAGGCCATTGTGGGGTGGAACGTTCTCGTTCATCTCGCAGCGGTATCAGGAGAGGAGAGGGAGGAAGGAGTAGGGCGGGATGTTTTCATCCCTATATCCACACATTCCGCCCCTGTTATTGGGAGGGCGGTCGTCCTCGACCGCCGAGTGGTTGCATGAGGCGAAGGTCATCAGCGATACGCGATATCCCGGCGACCGAGGACGGTCTCCCTCCCGTGTGGCGATGAATGGGAGGGCGGTCGTCCCCGACCGCCGA
>JAIXPR010000296.1 GCA_027486155.1 Pseudomonadota bacterium
TCCTCAATGACTTGAGCGAGCCGATGCTCAGCCGAGCTCACGAACGACTCTCACTGGTGAACGAGGGAGCTATCCAGACCCTCGCCGGGGATTTCCGTGCGGCTCCTCTGGCGCCACAGTCGTTCGACATTATTTTCGCCGCGGCTGTGCTCCACCACCTTCGCGACAACGCGGATTGGGAGAAGGCCTTTAAGAAGCTGCACGAACTTCTCCGTCCAGGGGGAAGCGTTTGGATCACCGATATGGTTACGCACGAGTCGCCATCGGTCCACGGAATGATGTGGAATCGATACGGCGAGTACCTCGCTGATCTCGGAGGAAACGATTATCGTGAGAAGGTGTTCGCCTATATCGATCGTGAAGACTCTCCTCGTCCTGTGACCTACCAACTGGAGTTATTGAGATCGGTCGGCTTTAAGACCGTCGAGCTGCTGCACAAGAACTCATGCTTCGCGGCGTTTGGCGCGATAAAGTAAGTAGCTGGCGCATTGCTCGTCCTGACCTCGCATACCGCTTTAGATGTCGATCTCCAATTGCGCCAAGAGCGGCGCGTGATCAGAGAGGTCGCTCCAGGGGGGACCGTTGAGGATCTCTCCTCCGAGTGCTCTCACGCCTCGAGCGTACACCCTATCAAGACGAAGGAGGGGAAATTTGCTGGGGAAGGTCGGAGCATGCTCGCCGAGTAAGCTGTGAAACACCTCGTGAACTCCGATATCATCAAAGAGCTGCTTGGTGGCGCTCTCCTGCCAATCGTTAAAATCCCCCGCGACGATTAGGGGCTCGGTCTCATTCACACTTCGCATCACCCGGTGACAAAGACTCTTGAGCTGCGTGTCACGCCCACGGCGAAGCATATTCAGATGAACACACATACAGTGGAGGGGCATAGTGCCCCACGGAACCTTCACCACAGCGTGAAGGATCCCTCTCGATTCAAACGCGTTGGTGGAGATATCGATATTCTCAAACTCAACGATGGGATACTTACTCAGTATGGCGTTGCCGTGGTGACCATGAGAGTACACCGCGTTTTTTCCGTACGCGGAATGGGGCCACCCAGCCTCCGCTAGAAAGTCGTATTGTGAGAGGGTCGGCCACCCTTTGAAACGACTCGCGTGCCTATCATGCTGACCAAGGACCTCCTGGAGGAAGACGATATCCGGCTGCAAAACCTGAAGAGATTCTCGAATACGAGGAAGGGTGAACGCACGGTTACCAATACCGAGCCCTTTGTGGATGTTGTACGAAAGAACTTTAAGTACCTGAGTGGCGACCATGCCGTCGTTACATCACGTATCTAAACCAAAGGAGAACCCTGCCAAGAAACCTCTCAAGACGGGGACGCTGGTGCCAGTTCTCAAGGGTAACCTCCACCGAACGGTTGAGGTCCTGAGCGAACTGGGTGGACATCTCCTCAAGAGCTTCATCGTTGGTCACAACGATGTCCGCCTCAAGGTCGTGCAGAAGACTTCGGTGGTTGAGGTTGCTGGAGCCTATTAAGCCCCACTCATCGATCACCATGGTCTTCGCGTGTAACACCGATCCCCTGTATTCAAATATCTTAACCCCGGCGGATAGTAGACCGAAATGGAAAGCTGCGGTTACCCACGGAATAAATACGACGTCGGAGAAACCAGGGACCAGAATCCGCACATCTACACCCTCTCTCGCTACCACCGAGAGGGCTCGGAGCAAGGAGCCATCGGGCACGAAGTACGCGTTCGTGATCCATATTCGGCGTCGCGCGCGAAGAAGGCGCACCAACAAATCGAGATAATTCTCCCGCCTCTGCTTTCCCGTCACATTGAGTCGAACGAGGGGGCTCGTCTGTACCCTCTTTCGTCTGAACTTTCGCTTAAGGCGTTGTAGTAGCCGGACCCATACATCCTCGAAGGTGTCGGTAAGGGCGACAACCTCATCTCCTTCAACGATGACGCCGGTATCACGCCATGCGGCTGCCCCCATCTCAGAAACTAAGTGATATTTGGTGACATTAAAGCTCCCGACGAACGCGGTGCGCCGATCGATGATGCACACCTTTCGGTGATTGCGGTGATTGAGTCGGCGAACTAGGCGGCGCCATGTATATCTTTTCTCTGGCACCCCGCCAGGACCGGACCACCAGCCCCATCGCTCCCAAGGGGGCTCATGGAATACTCGGAGAAGGATGCCAGCGGCCTTCGCCTTTTCACCACACTGGCGAGCGAACCCAGAGGAACCGATCCCATCAATAAGGAGCCGAACTACCACCCCCCGACGAACCGCTCGGGTCAGTACATCAAGGAACCACATCCCCGTTCGATCGGTGGCAACTATATAGAACTCCACATCGACGCTCACCGTTGCCGCATCCACCGCGGCGGCCAGCTTCTGGAAGAACTCGTCACCATCGTGAACGACCTCACACCGCTCCCACACCTTGAGGGGGACAGGTTCAACCATCGGCGTTCGGTCTCGTGGAGGGAAGCTCATGTGAGAGGTGTTCTCAAGCTAGACAGGTGTCGTGCGTCGAAACAGGGGTAACCCCTCTATAGTACTGAAGAGTCGCCTTTCCTCATACTGTTAAGGATAAGGGCATCTGATAAAACACATTGATTCCGATGGCTTACCACCTGGCAACATATTTGCAATTCCCCTCCTTCAAAAGCGTTTATCCACCACTTTGGAGGCCAAAACAGATGAGAATAGTTGATGCCATCATAATCGGATTCACAGTAGGAGTAGCCAGACTTTTGAGGGGCTTACTCAATGTACGCAGCCTTCTTCTACTACCTCTCAAGGCGAAGACAGTTTCCCCGTTCGGGAAATGCGACAAGAAAGCTCTCCTTCGCAATAACAGGTCAGAGATTCGGTTGAGAAACCTGAAGGCGACCTTTCCGACGACGACCGAGGAAGCACCCCAACGTCAGATAGTCCAGTAAAGGATGCGACGCAGTTAAGACGGATTTCGAGAATTACATTTTTCAGGGAGACTAGGACCATGGAACCAAAGATTATCGAGAAACTCTTCGCTTCATTCACTGAGCTTGAGGGCGCGATCACGAAGGCTCGGCAAACTTTCAAGACTCGCGAGTCCGTTCCAGAGGGTGTCGTTCGACGACTTGAGTCGTACGACACGATCCTGGTGAAGCAACGCACCCTGGCCATGGCGCTGTGCGAGGCTATCGAATCGAAGAACTGGGATGAGGTAACTCGTAATGTGACTCTGATCAACGGACTCTCCGCGATGATCCGAGATGATGCTAAGGCTATTTTGACCGCGATCTCGACGAGCGAGGACGGACTTACCGACGACGAAACGAGCAACTTCTGCTAGTTCGCTTCCCTGAAAAATGACGAAGGCCACCTCTACCATCGTAGAGGTGGCCTTTTTACTTGGCCCATATACTCGCGTTAACTAGCCGCGCGCATCAACTCATCGCGAACCTTCTTCAAGATCGCGATATTGTCCGAGTGACCGGTCATTCGAGCGGTCACCTTTCCACGCAAGCGTCGACCAAGCAGGAAGAGATCTCCGATAGCGTCCAAGACCTTATGACGTACCGGTTCATTTGGATACCGCCACTCATCGTTAATCGCTCCCTCGGTTCCGATCAGGAGGAAGTTATCGAAACGCCCACCGAGAGCGAGCCCCTGACGTTGCAGGTGACCTACATCCTTCACAAAGCTAAAGGTACGTGCAGCCGCTATCTGATCACGATAGGAGGCGGCGTCCGTCAACGTGAAGGAGAACTGTTGCTCACCCACGGGTTCAGGGTATCGAAGGGTGTAATCAACGCTAAACTCGTCCGCGGGCTCGATTCGGATAGACTCCTTACCGTCCCCTACTTCGATTACCTTCTTGATATCGATCTCGTACCACTCACCGTCCTGCTCTGTGAGGCCGACCTCTTCGAAGAGACGGCAGAACTCTCGCGCGGAGCCATCCATAACAGGAACCTCTCCGTTGCACTTGATGAGTACGTTTGAGATCCCGTACGCGCAGAGCGCTGACATGAGATGCTCAATAGTTCCGGCTTGCGTTTGACCAAGGCGAACGGTTGTGGCGAATCCAGTGGACTCAACGAAATCAACGTGCGCTGGAACCACCGTTGTCTCTGAAACGCCAACGAAGTGGATCCCAGAATTAGGGGGAAGTGGTTCAAGGATAAGTCCGCTCTTGCGACCGGAGTGAAGCCCCTGACCGTACAAGATCGCCGCGTGCGAGAGGGTTTTCTGCGGCATCGCGCGACCACGCAGGGTCTGCTTCGTAAACACTACTGGATTGATTGTAACCGATTCACGAAGGGGACCAACGGACGCTGGCTCGATCGCTTCCCAACGCGGTTCGTTGTCGCTGACAGGGGTTTCAGATTGATGAAGCACACGACGGACGAGCTGAATCGTTCCGGAGAGATCGAGCGGCTTCTCAAGGAAGTCCATCGCTCCAAGACGTGTCGCTGCTACCGCGGTAGAGATCGTGGCGTGTCCGCTTATCATCACCACGGGAAGATCTTGGTGGATCTCTTTTATCTTCCGCAAGGTCTCAAGTCCGTCCATACCCGGCATCCAGATGTCGAGAAGGACAAGGGCGGGACGGGTGTTCATCAAGATGCGAATCGCGGACTCACCGTCTTCAGCGAGGACAACGGAGAAGCCCTCATCCTTGAGGACCCCCTCTAAGGAGCGCCGAATACTGGCTTCATCATCAACCACTAACACGAGTTGATTAGAGTTCGTGGAGTCCTGATAGCTGTGCTGGTTAGCGAGGGTATGCATATTCCGGGGCCCTTTCTTAATCGGTCTATACTACCCGTCCCCTGGCTCTAACGCAAATTACTGAAAAAACCAGGGCACTTAGCTTCTTACCCTTCGTCCACACGGTGTGGCTCCGATTAGTTGAAGAGGGAGAAGGAAATACCGATATCCCAACGTACCAGCAACGTACGGCGGAGCGAAACCCGCCGATTCGGGAAGCTCGGCACCGACCGCCAGGAAAGGGTCATCTTATTAGAGGGTTATGCTATCAAAACTATTCGGGTCAAAATCGAAGCGGAATGACGAGAGCCCGCCACTCGCGGCAGGGCTTAAGGAATCCATTGTCAGCTACCTCGGAGTTAAATCCCTACCGATCATGCCGAAGGTTGCTCAACAGGCGTTTCAACTCGCGACCTCCCCTAACGCCGAGCCCGAGGATTACATCGCGGTTGTGGAACGAGACGAGGGACTCTCGGCCCGCGTTATCAAAATAGCCAACTCTGTCTACTACAGCCGAGGAACTGAGAGTAAGACCATCTCCGATGCGGTTACGGTCATCGGTATCACCGAGCTCCAATGCTTGATGAACGCGACCGCGCTCTCAAACTTCTTCCCCTCTCGACACGCCTTGCGCGCTACCTTCTGGGCACATGATGTAGCCGTTGCCATCACCGCACGCCTCCTGGCGCAAACGATTCGCCCGAACCAAGCCGACATGGCGTTTCTCGGCGGCCTGATGCACGACATCGGGAAACTCTTCATGCTGCAACAACATACGGCGAACTATGAGAAGGTTGTGGCCCATGGGTTCGAGGAGGGTTTGGAAACCATCAACGGAGAGACCCTTGAGTATCCCTTTGATCACACGCAGGTTGGTCACCTGATCGCCGAAAAGTGGCACTTCACCCCTGAGCTCACCGCGTGCATTAGCCGGCACCATAAACCGTGGAGTGAGATTCCCAAGGATTCCGTTGTCGCTCTGGTGAAAACCGCGAACATCATCGTTCATACACTAGCCCTTGGAGCGGGACGGGAGGCTAACCAAGCTCGTCGTATCTATGAACCTATGCTCTCTGAAGCGTGGGAGCATCTCGGCGTCGCCGAGTCACTTCGAGCGGAGATATTAAAGCGAGCGGCCTCGACATTCGAGCAGGAGCGTTCGCTCTACGAATCATGGAGTAACGGGTGACCTATCTCGCGGCGGTACTCGCAATTGTTCTGTGCGTTGTCGTCGCCTTGTGTCGGGCAACGATGCGCCACCTCGCGCGTATCGTTGCCTCGGGCGATGAAGAGACCCCACAACTAAAATTCTCGGGCGTTTTCCGGTATATTCCGTTCATCGGCAAAGATATGAGGGAGGTGGAGCAGCTCGTGGCTCAACTCCGACAGAGCGACACCGACCACCGCACCCGTTACAAGATCCTCACCGAGAACGTCGCCGCGGCCGTTATGCTTCATGAGGCGGATGGAACTATCCTGTGGTGCAGTCCCTTTACGGAGGTACTCACCGGCTTTCCCCTGTCAGAGATCTATCGAAATAAGGACACCTTCCTCAGATCGAATATCCAGGAGGAGGATCGAGAGATAGTTGAACGCTCACTAAAAATCGTAGCAACGGGAGAACCGTTTCAATGCCGTTACCGCTTTTATCATAAGTCCGGCATAACGTTGTGGCTTGAGACGAGAACCGTTCCGATCCTCGACAACGCCTCAAACGAATACGTCGCGATCTCGATCACGATTGATGTGACGGCGCATGTGATGAATCAACTCCAGGTCGAGGAGCGAAACAAAGACCTCAACGAGTTTACCTACATGCTCTCGCACGACTTGAAAGCCCCGATCCTGACCGTCGCGGGGATGCTCGGAATCCTCGAAGAGGACGACACTATCAAGAACAATCCGCAGCTTGCCGAACCTCTGACCTATATCCGCAAAGCGACCAAGCGCTTGCAAGACCTCGTATCGGGAGTTCTCGAGCTCGCGCGCATCTCAGCCGCCGATCGCTCCCTTGAGCCTATCCCGCTGCGCGATGTCATGACTGAGGTAGTTGAGGAGCACCGACTTCAGATCCAGCAGAGCGATACCAAAATTACAACCGTTGAGGAGCTCCCGATCGTTCTCGGCAACAGGACTCAACTCTACCAGGTATTCAGCAACCTGATCGGCAACGCGATCAAATACAAGAGGAGTGACCGCCCTCTCGTCATCTCGATCGGATCTGAAAAGGCGACCTCTCGTCGCAAAACCTCTATCGTTATCTCCGACAACGGTCGAGGCATAAGCGCCGACAAGATCGACTCAATCTTTAAACCGTTCAATCGCGCTGGGGAGGAGACTATTGAGGGCACCGGCGTCGGACTCGCCTCAGTGAAGAAGCTCATTGAGAAGCTTGGGGGATCGATTACGGTAGAGAGTGCGGTGGACGAGGGAACGTCGTTTACGATTGAGTTGCGGAAGGCGCCTGAGTCGGTGTCGTAGATGGGAGGGGCGTGACAGTCCCTGAGGTATCCCCGCAGAACCCGGAATCAATCTCAGTTCTTTTGTGATTTGCAGATAGCGGGGCTCGCTAGCGAACGATCTCATTTGAAGTTCGCCTGTGACCGGACTCAAATATCTCGGCAAGGCCCAAATCCTATCGATCACTTTAAACACGAATCCAGCGCTTAATGTTGCGGAAAGGTACGGTAGGGCCCGCGTCCTCGCGGGCCGTATCATTCGCCCACCGACAACGCCTCGATATCTCCAATCGTCATACGGCCCGCCGGGAGTCGGGCCCTACCGAGACATTTGAATCCCGTCACAAGTGACTTAGAATTATTCCGGAATAAGTGGAAACCCCTCAGTAACGGCTCTTCTCTACTTGGTCGGCACAAGATCCGCGCCATGCCCCAAAAACGAAAGCATCTCATTCACGATAGCGGTGAGCTCAGGAGCCCATGTGCGAGGGTCCGAACGCATCTCGGTCGCCTCAGGGATAACCAAGGTCGTTGTGTACTTCTCACCACTCTTAATGGACTCAACGGTGATAGATTCATCCGATGCCTCGTAGGTGAAAATAGCGGCGTCTCCTCCGTGCCGGCGCACCTGCGAGAGGTACGCCTGAGCGAGGGGATCTGATGAGTTAACTACGAAATTAAGGGTTGGCTTCCATGAGGTGAGGAAACGCTCACTACTCACCACCGTATGAACGTACGCGACGTAGAGGAATCGAAGGTCACGCTCCTGGGCTGGAGAGAGTTTCTCAAGGGACTCGATAGTCCAACGAGCGTGAAACTCTTTTTCGCAGACATCCCACAAGCGCACACCACGGAATTCTATTCGAAGGAGGTCTGATTTGCTGATGGAGGAGATCCACTGAGCGCTCTTCAGCGCGTCATCTGGCACGATGTACGAGGAGAGGTCACGGCTTTTAATGCTCGCCCACTGGGCGAGCGCTTTCTGCTCGCCCATACACTGCAAACAGGCGAACGGTGTACGGCCGCTCTGATGCTTCTTGTCCCGACCACACGCTGGCACCGCGCCATCGCACCGAATCTGCGCGACATCGCCACCCTGCTTATCGAGGTAGTTCGCCACAAGGTACATGAGGCCACTTTCGCGCTGGAACGAGCCGTAGGGAGAGAAGATCGCTAACTTCATAACGCACACACCGAAACAGGACGCTTACTTACCGGATCCCGATACATGACATAGAAAGAGGTATGAGGGGTAAGGGAGTCAGGACCAACCGAGATCTTCTCCGCTCGTGAGAGCCCCCACAAACACTCATGAGGTGTGGTCTTCTTGAAGAGCGATTCCTCAAGGGGGATCTCCATCGCTGACTCGGGAGCGATGTTCCCGACGGGCAACGACTGAGCCTCCTCTCCCACTCCGTGGTAAATCGAGGGCCTCACTGTTTCCTTCGTCGAATTGACCATGACAAGGGAGGTGGTGACGAAGGAGTCCTGCATCCCTACTCCCACGAAGCTTCGTCGGCGAGCGTCCGCGAGGCGCTGCATGATATCCGCGGACGGTTCAGCAGCCGCGGCCTCGGGCACATCCGCAACGAAGGGCGAACTGTAGTAGAGAATCGAAGCCTGCGGCGAAACGAGTTCTATAGCCGCTTGCGATTGAAGGAGGTTTATCCTTCCTTGCTGGGATGAGAGTTGAACCTCCAATCCGAATATCCCCGAGGCCTCGTTCCTAAGGTTTGGAAACGCGTCCTCAAGTCGAACCCCATCTGGTTGATTGAGTCTTCCACCATCAAGCATGACCGCTCGCTTCTCGATCCCTTTTCCGAAGAGCGAGAGGACACAGGTGATCGGTTGGTGACTTGTGGTGGAACCCGCAGTGGGGAAAAAGTGTACGCGGGTCTTTATCGAGGATGTCGAGAGACAAAACATCACCGTCTTAACGGCTGCGGGAGCTGCGCGATCCATACTGCTTTTATCCCCACGAAAGTAAACAACGATACTGATCGTGCTCAGGCGACTCCCCGAGCGCGCGTTCGATAAGGTGGCCCGCTATGGGCGCTTGCTGCTTACCGGACAATCGAACGTATGCCTGGACAGCGCCCTTCTCCCACACCTTTTGATCGGCCGAGGCTAAGAGCTCGTTCTCAAGAGAGAGCACCCGACTTCCGTTAGCTGGAACCGTGAGAGTCCATTCAGGGGAACGATTAGCGTAGAAAAGACGGCACGCGATCTGCCCCTCCTCTTCGCCTCCATTCACAAGCACCACCATGTGCTCGCGACGGCCACCGATCACAACAGGAATAAAGCTGCTTTCGCGCGATGCCACGGGCACCGGATCTTGATAGAGGACGACACTCGAGCCGATAGTTTGCCGGCAAAGGTGCCGGGTTCCCGGCGGAGAGGTCACCTTCAGATGACCGTGCGCCACACCACCCTGCATCTTGAGAGCGGCGGTGAAGGGCTCAAGCTCGACGAATCCGACCTCTGAAGCCGGGAATTCCACTTCAACGGAGTTCACCTGGGTTCCATCTAAGTCGAAGATCTCTAGTCGCGTTTGCGCACGCCCCTCCCCGCTCGTATCGATCCCGGGAGCGACTAAGAGAGTGCTTGAGTAGAGAGGAGGAGCGGCCACCCAAAAATGGCTGGTTGTCTCAACAACGCTCATGAATACGTAACCCCTTAAAGAGCTTATAGATGCACAGTCCTTATCCCCTCACGGTCGAGGGCGCCACACGCGGCGGCAGGACGTCCCGACCCTAGCAGAAAAAACTGTGGTTTACAGCTACAAAATGAATGAGCTTAACAAGATACATAGAAAAGCTAAAGAAGCCCGTTCTCCAGCCCGATATTTACCTTTAGAGGGGAGATATGAACCTTGGAATAGCTGGCAAAATCGCAGACTCTCTTAGTGACCACCGTTCGCGCCTAGCGTTCGGATTGGCGATCCTCGCCGCGTCCGCGGGGCTGGTGATAGCATTCAATTACATGATCCCTCCCCAATACCGGGCGTGCACCCTGATGCCCGGTTTCTGCGCGGAGAGGAACGAAGAGCGTAAGCCGAATCAACTCGAAGAGATCGGCAACATGAGAGGGAGCGGGGTCAAGTTCGACCTCTCTCCCTACTCGCGTAAGCTTCACTGAACCTTCACTACCGGCCCAACAGGCTCCTCCTTATGCGCGGGCTCAGGCTGACTCAATGCTACAGGGCCTGATGACGAGATCTTAGGAGCGGTCGGCAACGATGGCAGCGCGGCTGAGGGGCTGCTCGGCATCGGCGAAACTTGAGGAATATCCCATCCTCCCTCCTCCTCACTCCATCGTCGACGAGAGGTCTCGTTCGGATCGATCGGTTTCGTAACATTCCCGAGGTGACGAACCGGTATGCGCTCAAGGGATCCAGGCATGCTCCCACCACGGAGAAGTTTGGCGAGCTCCGGGGTTCTGCTCATCTCTACCGAACCCGCGGAGAGAACCACAGAGGTGGATGGATCAATGAGACGAGCGTTCACGTACACCCGCTCGGGAGACGAAACGTAGGTTCCTACAACAACGCCAGCGAGATTGCGCTCTGGACGAACGATGCCCGCATCACGAGA
>JAIXPR010000347.1 GCA_027486155.1 Pseudomonadota bacterium
AGGCGGTGCCGATAATGGCGATTTGTTCCTCAATTGACTTCATGAAGCCCTCATCGGGCTCAAGCACCTCCCCCGTACTGCGGTCCTTGAACTTCTTCTTCGTTACATAGGATTCAGCGTGGTCGAGGTAGTTTTGGAAGAGCGACTCCGCTTGCTCTTGGTACGAGTAGACGAAAGCTTTCGTAATCTCTTTCTCAAGCACCTCAAGGTATTCCTTGTGCAGGGTGTCCTGAAGGAACTCAAGGTAGCGCTTCTTTACGTCATCGGCGAAGTCAGCTTCTTTAACCATTTGGACGAGAGCCTCTCTCACCGAGATCGGATTGATTGCGTTCATCTCAACGTTATCAGATAGCGCGTTATCGAGCGCCTTCATAATGAAACGTGTCGAGATACCGTTCATACCCTCGCTCTTCGCCTCCTCGCGCAGCTCGACGACATCGATACGCTTGGTCTTGCCCTTCTCCACAACTTCCTCGCCGTTGTAAAGCTTGAGCTTTGTCATCAAATCGCACTTATTGGTCGGATCCAGTCGAGAAAGGATAGCGAACATCGACGCGATCTCAATCGTGTGCGGCGCGATGTCCGCGGTGAATTGAGACTGACGGATGATCTTTTTGTAGATCTTCACCTCCTCAGAGAGACGGAGGTTATAAGGAACCTTCACCGTCACGATACGGTCCAGGATCGCCTCGTTGGTGTGATCGCTCTTAAACTTCTTCCACTCAGCTTCGTTCGAGTGCGCGACGATACAGGTGTCCACGTAAATCATTCCGTGACGCCCGGGCGCCGGGATCGACTTCTCCTGCGTCGCGGTGATCATCGCGTGGAGGTATTCAGTCTCGTTCTTAAATACCTCGATGAACTCCACCATGCCGCGGTTACCTACGTTGAGCGCGCCGGTAAGATCAAGTACTCGTGGATCGCCCTCGGAGTAAAGATCAAGCTTTGAGATATCCTCGCCTCCAATCAGGACGCTGGTGTCTTGGTTATTTGGATCAACTGGGGGAACGACTCCAACTCCGCGCTTGGCGCGAATCGAGAACTCTTGGGTCTTAACGGGAACATCCTCCCACTTACCCTTAAACTCCTCTTTGAGGCGGTATCGACAAACCGGACAGAGATCGCCCTCGATCTCCACACCGAGCATCTTTGAGAACTCTTTGCGAAGATGTCGCGGAACGAGATGCAGCGGCTCCTCGTTCATCGGACACCCCTCAATCGAATAGAAGAATTGAAGCTCTTCAAGCCCCTTTTTGAGTCGCTCTACGAGCGAACTCTTTCCGGATCCTACAGGACCCACGAGATAGAGAACTTGGCGACTCTCCTCTCCTCGCAGCGACGCGGAGTGAAAATACCGCACGATCTGATTGAGCGTCTTCTCCATGCCGAAGAACTCGTCGGCGAAAAAGTTAAACACTTTAAGCTTCTCGCCCTTGAAGATTCGTTTGAGGCGCGGGTCTTGCTCAAGGTCAACCTCAACGGTCCCCTTGTCAGCGATCATGTCGTAGAGACGCTTGTGCGCTAATTTGACGGCGCCTGGATTCTCGCGAACTTTTTCAAGGTACTCAAGCATCGTACCCTTCCAAGAAGTTTTCTTGCGAGTCTGACGATCTTCTTGGATCAATTTCTGGAATTTATTTTCCTTCGACATGGAACCTTCTCCTTACGTTCACAGAATCACTACCCACACATTTTTAAGAGCATCTCGAGAAATTACCTCGTTTGCCTGCGTTGTAGTCAGTGTCTGCTCTTGGTAGCTCTCGGCGCCTAACGATCAGAGCTGTGAAAACACGGCCCAACCACACCCCGGGAAACAACCCGCTGCTTAAGACATCAGTAACTTCAATCGGCTCGGACGGTGAACTATATGAGGAATCTCGTTACTCTTACGGTAAACGATCTGTGGAGTGACCGAAAACCCTAATCGCCGGAATGCTCACCCTTCACGCACTTAGCCGTTAATTGTTTGATGTCGCAGCCTCAAAATCGATTGAGCTCTGGCTACTTTTTTTGAATCTTTTTTGCTTTGTACGAAAACATCGTACTACGCCGGAAAACAGCACACGTGACACCGTACACTCCGCGCTTCATTTCGAGTATGAAGCCTCTCACCCCACGACCAGATATCCCTGGCCTACGCGCGCTCGACGCCCTCTCGTGCGCTCAAGTGAACCCCTTCCTTTTCCCCGCGTGGGAATCCGATTTTTGAAGTTCCCAGGCACCCCTATTTGCAGGAAAAGATTGAGGAATCGCTTCCTCCGGTATAGACTCCACCCGAACCGCGCTCAGAAGGAACCCCGTATGACCACCACACCCACCTGGCGACGAACCGCTACCATCCAAGACGCTAAAGAACACGGTCTTCGAGAGTCGGAGTATACCGCGGTAAAAACCGCTCTCGGGCGGGAGATCAACATGGTGGAGCTTGGCATCTGCTCCGCGCTTTTTTCGGAACACTGTTCCTACAAGAGCACCAAGGTTCACCTCGCGACCCTTCCTACCACTGGCCCCAAGGTAATCGTCGGACCAGGCGAGAACGCGTGCGTGGTCGACATCGGTGATAACGACGCTGTTGTATTCAAGGTTGAGAGTCACAACCATCCATCGTTCATCGAACCCTTCCAAGGCGCGGCGACCGGCGTTGGAGGGATACTTCGTGATGTCTTCACGATGGGTGCTCGTCCCATAGCGCTCCTCAACTCTCTCCGGTTCGGGGACTCATCTCTATCCAAGAGTCGTTACCTTCTTCGGCGAGCTGTGAACGGTATCGGTTTCTACGGAAACTGCATGGGCATTCCTACCGTCGGTGGAGAACTCTCGTTTCATCAATCATTCAACGGCAACTGCCTCGTCAACGCCTTTGCGCTCGGAGTGGTGAAGCAAGATGAAGTATTCCTCGGCACCGCGGCCGGTATCGGAAATACCGTCCTCTACGTTGGCTCGAAAACTGGCCGAGATGGGATTCACGGCGCGAGCATGTCCTCTGAGGAGTTCGATGATAACTCTGAAGCGAAACGTCCAACCGTGCAGGTAGGAGACCCCTTCCAGGAGAAGCTCCTTCTTGAGGCGTGCCTTGAGGCCTTCAAGAGTGGGTGCGTTGTCGGCGTGCAGGACATGGGAGCCGCGGGGCTCACGAGCTCCTCATTTGAGATGGCCGACCGAGGCGATACTGGAGTCCGCATGCACCTCGACCGCGTGCCACAGCGGGAAGAGGGAATGAATCCGTACGAGATTATGCTCTCAGAGTCCCAAGAGCGAATGCTCTTCATCGTGCAGGCCGGCCAAGAGGATAAGCTCATCGAGATCTTTAAACGGTGGGAGCTTGATGCCGTGGCAATCGGTGAGGTCATTTCTGGGGGGAACGTCGAGCTTTACTGGCACGGGGATCTCGTCTCCTCAATCCCCGCGAAGCTTCTCACCAGCGCGGTTCCTAAATACAACTGGCCTATGACTCCGCCATCGGAACCTTCGCTTACGGCTCCGGTCGATCTCTCATCGCTACCTCTCCCCCAAGATCTGGGAGCAACGTGGATGAAGCTGCTTGCCTCTCCTAACCTCTGCTCCCGACACCCCCTCTACAGTCAGTACGACTCGACCGTTCGTGCCGATACCGTCGTTCATCCCGGCAGCGACGCCGGCGTTGTTCGAGTTCGCTCCTCAAGCGGAAAGGAGAAAGGAATCGCGATCACACTCGATTGTAACTCTCGCTACTGTTCAATCGACGCTCACACCGGAACCGCCCACTCCCTCGCTGAGGCGTGTCGCAACATCGCCGCGACCGGCGCGACGCCACTCGGAATCTCGGATTGTCTCAATATGCCGAGCCCTGAAGATCCAAAGACCATGTACCAGATCGCGCATTGCATTAAGGGCCTCGGTGAAGCGGCCCGAGCCTTCGAGGTACCGGTCGTCAGTGGCAACGTGAGCCTCTACAACCAGACACAGGGCCAAGGAATCCAACCAACCCCAACCCTCGCGGTTGTGGGTCTCTTAGAGGACGTTCACAAGGCGGTTCCATCCCACTTTCGGCGTCCGGGTGATACGATACTCCTCGTAGGATCGACAGACCCGAGTGAGGTGGGTGGCAGCGCCTACCTCGCAACCGTTCATGGCATCGAACGCGGGGCGCTTCCGAAGTTGGATTACTCCCTTGAGCGCCAGACATGCGATGGAATTCGCTCTCTCATCGACGCACGGCTTCTCGCCTCATGTCATGACATATCAGAGGGTGGGCTCGGTATCGCGCTCGCGGAGTGTTGCTTTAAGGATTACGAGGCTCCTCTTGGCGCGTGCCTTACTCTCACAAACAGCTCGGGTCGTCCGGATGGACGTCTCTTCGCGGAGACCGGAGCTCGCTTTATCATAAGCTGTGCACCGGAAAGTACCGCCGTGGTGAAAGCGAAACTCTCTTCCCTTGGCCTCACCGTGAGCGGAGAGGGTAAGGTCGGAGGAACAACGATCAAGGTTGAGGGGATCGCCGAGATCGACGCCGCTACGGCGTTTAAAGCTTGGTTTACGGGACTAGATCAGATCTTTGAGGCATAGAGCTATGTTCAGTGACGATAAGTTTCACGACGAATGTGGTCTCATGGCGGTGTGGAATCACCCTGAGGCGGCGAATCTGACCTATCTCGGCCTCTACGCTCAGCAGCATCGAGGACAGGAGGGCGCGGGCGTTGTTTCCGTGGAT
>JAIXPR010000381.1 GCA_027486155.1 Pseudomonadota bacterium
ACCTCCTCAAAGGTGCCATGAGATACCTTGCGAGTCGCTCGAATCTCCGGATTTCGCGCGGAGAAGACCGCCACATCGGGGTGCCACTGTTGTGCCGGCGCAAAGCCTGCCAAAGACGCTACCTCCGCTCGACGAGTGTCGGTATATATGGTGGAGCGATCGTCGAGATATACGAAGGGTGTGTATCCGCTCTCCTCGTTCGCGAGATCGCAGAGGAGGCTATCATGAGAGACATCCTCGCCACACCGAAACCACGGCTCGTACCCACCGGCCTGTACGTACGTGGTGAGCCATGTAGTGGCATTCGGACCGCCACAGGGATTCTTTCCGTTCTCAACTCGAAGCTCAGCGAATCGATCGTAGAGATGGTATCCGAAGAGGAGTAAGGGGTCTTCCACCAACGCCTCTGGAGCTGGGCGAAGCCGCCCGAAGAAGTTCACTGTGCGCGGGCCTCTCTCACTCTCTACAAGGAGCGTCTCAACCAAGGTCGGCTCGATGAACTCCATATCGATATCGGCACGCATCATCAGGTGATCTGGATAGCCGGGGCCTCGCTGCCGGTATCGTTCCACTGCGATTGCGCCCAGCACCCCCCGAATATGCCCGATAGAGAGGACATCCTCGGGTGCTGAAGCGGCGCATGCGTATACCCGTAGTCCCGCGTCACGAGCAATATCTACCGCGGCTAAAAGGGGCTCACACTGCTCGTAGAATCCGTGCGAACCGTGATCATCGCCGCCGGTGTCCTCCTCAGGGTGGTTCAACAGCAGGAGCACATCGAATCGCGCCGTGTCGCACGTCTGCTGGGCGAGCAGTTGAAGGGTCCGTGTAACCGTATCGACAGGCTCCTCCGTCGAGACCGGAATACAGATCGTCAGCGCGCACTCCGTCCCCATCTCGCCCATGTGCATGGCAAGCTTCTCGATGGCGAGTCCCTCAGCGCGCTGATGCCGATCACTGTGTCGCTGCGCTGCTTCAAAGGGAAGCTCCGAGGGTTCAAGTTTTGGTATCCATAAGCCCGGATTAATCGGTGATGGCCCTCGCTTATTCGAAAGATTCAGCATCAACATGGAATCGATGCACTCGTCGACAGTCACCCCAGAGTCCGTTGTGAGATTCAACCTTCCAAGGAGAGCAGCTCTCTGCGTCGGATTGGCGAGTACTCGCGAGAGGAAGTACGCCGTGGAGGGAACTAAAGGATTACGGGAAACTAAGGAGTCGCTCCGTGATGTTGAGAGAGAGGAGTGATCGTCGGTGCTCGTTGTGGCGGCCTGAACGGTCTCACTCCCGCTTTTTGATGTGCCTTGAGGGTGCAGCATAACTCACTGTGCGTTGTACCAACTATTGGGGGTACGGAGAGCGAGAGGATAGCATAGAAGTGGCAGAATTCCCGCTCCGGCCCCGACTTCGCGATTAGGAGGGGCCTATTTCCATCGGTAGGCATCCCAAAGAAACTCAAATCGCCACCGAGGCGTGCCACAGTCACTGAGCTAACCCCTCAAAATTCAATCTTGGATTTGTTGATAGTTGAGGGCTTCCTGAAAGAACCTGCCTGCAATCGGTAGGGCCCGACTCCCGGCGGGCCGTATGACGATTGGAGGTATCAAGGCTTTGTCCGCGGGCGAGTGATACGGCCCGCGAGGATCCAGCTTCGCTAACGCTTCGGCGAGACAGGCAGCGGGCCCCACCTTACCTTTCCGCGACATTCAGTACAGGACTCGTGTCAAGGTGATTGAAACTCATGTCAGTCGTAGTAAGACGGATATTCATGCCTGAAACGAGTTACCAAAACAGAGCCGATCAGTGCCCCCTTTTCATCCAAAAGTAGAGGTGATACGACCTCCTTATCTGCTACTTAAGGACGCTTTTGGATACCCTTCCCCTCTCCTCACCCGTTGATACAACAATTTCTTTCGCTGAGTTCGTTCGGCGGGAAGATCCACTGGTAAGCGTTATTATCACCGCCTACCAAAAGGCCCCATTCCTCCTCGATACGATCGCCAGCTTTGCCACCCAGGGATGGCATAACCTTGAGATCCTGGTGGTGAATGATGGGAGCACCGATGATTCATTGAGTGTAGCGATAGAGGCGCGGAAGCGTTTCTCCGATCGCTCTATCTTCGTCCTCGATAAGCCCAATGGCGGGGTCTCCGATGCCCGAAACTTCGGGATGCGGCGGGCGCGTGGGCGGGTCGTGCTGACGATGGATGGGGACGATCAAGCTAAACCCACCTACATCGAGAGCGCCATTCGCGCACTGAGGGAGTCCGGAGCGAATCTATTTCACGGGATTCAAGAGAACTTCGGTGAAGAGAGTGGCGAGTGGGTACCACATCCCTACGATCCGTACCGACTACGCTACGACAACTGTATCCCTACCCCGGCGGTGTTCGATCGTCTCCTCTTTGAAAAAGTGGGTGGCTATCAAAGGTGCTTAAGCTACTGCGAGGATTGGGCCTTCTGGGTCGCGTGCAGTAAAATAGGTTTGCGGGTGGCTCGTAGCTCGGAACACCTCACCCGCTACCGGATTCAAACCACCGGCCTTCAAAGTGAGCATATCAACGGTCGGTGGCGGGATTGCTTCGATGTCGTCGCGATGGCGAACGAAGACCTCTACATGGTTGATGAGATTCTCGCCTGCCACACGCATTTTTCCACCTCTCATCCACCATCTCTTCAGCGAGTCGAGAAACTCGGGGCGCGACATGGCGACGATTGGTTCGGCCAATTCCTGATGGGACTCCTGCATGAATCACGGGGCGAGGCCCAGGAAGCGATAAACCGTTATACGGCAGCACACTCGCTTGCGGCAACGAAGAGCTGGCAACCACTCCTGCGCATGGGACTCCTTCTTGAACAGTTCGGGAAGCGCGAGGATGCCGCGCTCCTTTTGCACGAATGTCGAATCATCCGACCGGATCTCGGCCGAATTGTCAACGAGCGGCTGACGCCACGTTAGGCAGCATAGAGTGGCGATCGCTGCTCGTGCGCGTGCACGGAGTGCCATCGTTCCTGCCACATACGGGCGTCTTCCAGGCGTCCCTGTTCACTCAGGAGCATCGCCATAAGGTAACTCGCGGGCCCAAATCTCGGATACTGGCGAGCCATCTGCTCTAACTCCTGCGGAGAGAGATCAGTTGAGAGCACACGCAGCTGTTGCGGGGTCTGTGAGAGCACCGCGCGCGCCGCGTCGCGGAGTTCATCAGGCACACGGAGCGCGAAGCCACTACTAGCTCGCCACCGCGCGAAGGCGCTCTGCTCAAGTTCACGTACGAGCTCAGCGATGAGCAGCGAATTCGAGTACAGTCGAAACGCCTCAGGAAGAAGTGGAGCGCTCGTCATCTCACGTGGCGCGAGAAGATCCCGCGCCGTTACGCTCCACGCTTTGTGTGTGAGCATGAGGAGGAGCCGTTTGAGGGCGTAATCATCGGCATCTCCGATAAGAGCCGACCGCTGAAAGCCCCCAACATCGCGCGCCGCGATCGTACGAACAACGAACTCCGGCTCCCCAACGCAACAACTGAGAGGACCGAGCGGATTAAATCCTAGCTGCCCACCCTGAGCAGAGAAGAGTCGAGCCTTTGTGACTCCATCCAAGCTGGTAAAGAGGAACCCGAGGTTGTCCTGATTAAAGAGGGTCTGCGCATTCACCACGAAGTCGCTCGGGACCCCTCGTCGCGGGTCGACGTAGGCAACCAACGGTGAGTGCGCGGCAGAGATACCCACATCGAGCGCGGCACGCCGTGTCCGCACTACCACGTCGCTAATGCGCCTGTGCTGAAAGGCGATAGTGGGATATCTCGATGCGAGCTTCAGCACCTCACTCATCACCCGACGGGACTCCGACCGCTCAGCAGCTTGATCTACAATGATACATTCGAGCGGTCCCCCACGATTACTCGCCAGCGAGGCTACAAACGGCTCAAGGCCATCACAGCTACGCTCAACCGGAACCACGAACGCGAATGCTTGCTCCTGTTTGATAGCGCGCGCCGAGTGTCGTCTAAAGACCCGCGAGAACTCCTTATAGGTGCTCGCCATATCCGCCCCGGTCTTGTTGGTCTCATAGACGCGGAAGTATGAAAGCGTTTTATCGATACGACGCATCAACGGATATCGTTCTTGAATACGCAACCAGAGATCGAAATCCATCGTGAAGTACAACCCCTCATCGAGCGCCGACTCGCACGGGATCAGAAGTTCATCAAGCACCTTGCGGGTGAAAAAGATCGAGGGCTGCGCGGGCGATGAGTGATACACCCAGTACTTGAGGGTATCGAACCACGTGCGTTCAACGTTTGGCACATCCTCCTTGAGCGCCCCCTGTCGATCGACAAAGGAACACCGCCCCATCACCACCGGATACTCAGCTATCTCCTTGGCGATCGCGTGGAACGCTCCCGGAGCGTACCAATCATCGGAGTTGATCCAGGCGATAACATCACCGCTCGCTCGGCTGAGCCCCTTGTTGAGCGCGTGGGATTGCCCCCTATCCGGCTCAGAGACCCATTTGAGATGAGGATATTCCCGCAGGATAGAGACCGTATCGTCGGTCGAGCCGCCATCGATCACGATATGCTCAAAGTTCGGATACCCCTGAGCGAGCACCGATTCGATCGTGTCGCGAATGAATTCACCCTGATTAAACGATACCGTTATGACGGAAAACTTAGGAAGTTGCATAGCTGCCCCGGTTCGGTGGTACTACGTGAGCCGCCCTCCGTAGATGAGGGTTGAGGTGCGAAGACACACTGGCCCATCGGTTTTGATGATGCTGGCCCTGATCTGGATGCGAGTACTCCTAGGAGGTGGGGGATAACCCGGTATAGGTGAGCAATCATTGAGAGAGAGCTGCGCGACCCCAACTCCAGAGAGAAACTTAAGGGCGTCTCTTCCGAACAGAGGTGAGGCGCCCGCCCAGAGGTCCTGTGTCCCTAGGGTCTTAGCCCCTCTCGTGTGAATGGTTATGCTCTGGGAGTGCTGAAGAGGCCGGCCCTATTTTAACGTTTTAGGCCACCTAAATCGTTAACATATACACTAAACGTTGCTTTTTAACGATATTCGACATCATAATAGTGAAACCCAATCGAACACATCCGATGCCAGCTCTTTCAAAACAAGTGGCTCACGTAACTGCACTCCGCAAGCGGTTCTATGCCGCCAAACCCGGCAAGGAGCACCTCCTTACCATCCTCGACCAAGCCGAGGTGAGCGAGCATGTCTACAACTCCAATGCCATCGAGAACAGCACCCTCTCGCTTGAGGAGACAGAGAAGATCTTGCGACAGATCGATCTTGATCGATTCATCACGGAGCGCGAGATATTTGAGGCGAAGAATCTCGCCCGGGTCGTGGAGTACATCTCTCACAAGGCGTTAGAGCGAGAGCTTGATCGAGAGACGATTGTGCTTCTTCACAAGATGCTAATCTCGAACATACGAGATGATATCGCTGGCCGCTTTCGGGGTCTCAACGAATGGGTGCGGGTAGGGAGTCATGTAGGGAGCCCCCCGGCGGATATTGA
>JAIXPR010000060.1 GCA_027486155.1 Pseudomonadota bacterium
CACACGTCCCGTATCGGGTCGCCGTAGCTCAGATCTCAACGGATCCCGGAGCAATCGCCACGAATACCGAGAAGATCATTCGCTACATTAATGAGGCGAGGGACAAGGGAGCGGATATGGTGGTGTTCCCGGAGCTTGCGATTCCGGGTTACTGCTCGATGGATCTCCTCTGGGATAAGGATTATCTCGCCGAGAACCTCGCGAGCTTGCAACGAATCAAAGAGGAAAGCACCGGGATAACGGTTGTCGTGGGCTTCGTCGATGTTGATCCAGGCGGCGCACTCCCTGGAGGTCGGCCCAAGATCTTTAACTCAGCGGCGATCATCCGCGATCGGGAGATACTCGCCGTCCAGGATAAAACGCTTCTCCCCGATTACGACATATTCTCTGAGAACCGGTACTTCGCCCCACCCCGAGGTTCCCGAGTCGTGCAAGCCGGGCCTATCAGGATCGGAGCGGAGATATGTGAGGACCTCTGGACCAAAGGGTATTCGACTGACCCCGCGCAGAAGTTAGTCGATGAGGGGGCGGAGCTTGTGGTCAACCTCTCGGCATCCCCGTTCCACATCGGAAAGCTGCCGGTGAGATTAGGTCTCGTATCCGGCACAGCGAAGGAGAAGGGCGTTCCATTCGTCTACGCGAATCTCGTCGGAAGCTTCGATGGATTTGAGGGAGAGGTTGTCTTCGATGGCCGAAGCATGGTCGTCGGACAAAGCGGGACAGTTGTTGGAGCGGCTCAGGGATTTAAAGAGCAACTGCTGGTCTCGGACATCTATGCGGAAAAAGAGATAAAGCTCCCGGAAACCGAGCGGGTCGCTGAGCTCCATGACGCGCTGGTGCTGGGCATCAAGGATTACTTCCGCCGGGTCGGAAGCATCGATAAGGGGAACTTTAGATACGCCTACATTGGACTCAGCGGTGGTATCGATTCGGCGCTTGTCGCCGCGCTCGCGGTCGAGGCACTGGGCCCTGATAGGGTCATCGGCGTTACCCTTCCCTCTCGGTACAATAGCGCCGAAACCCGATCAGACGCGGAGGTCCTCGCTCGCAACCTCGGCATCCGTTTCAAAACACTCTCGATCGAGACCCAGGTACACGCGTGTGCGGACACCTTCGCCACCGATCCGGATCTCGTAGCGGCGCCTGAAGGGGTCGCGGATCAAAACGTCCAGGCGCGGCTTCGCATGCTAGACCTGATGTACTACGCCAACAAAACGAACGGCATAGTCCTCAACACCGGGAACAAAACGGAGCTCGCCCTCGACAACTGCACCATCTACGGCGACATGGTCGGCGGATTTAGCGTGCTCGGTGATGTCGATAAGGACCGCGTGTACGAACTCTCCCGGTATGTAAACGCGCGAGCGGGTCGCGAAATTATACCGGTGAGCACAATAGAGCGTGTTCCGACCGCGGAGTTGAAGCCGAACCAGAGGGATTCGGAGGTGATGGGCGCCGATCCCGAAAAGATCGCTCCCCTTGTGAGAACGATCATCGAGGAGGGGCTGAGCATCTCAGAGGCTCTGCACCGTTTCACCGATACCTGGGACGAGGCTCTTATTCGTCGAACTTTTCAACGGATTGATCGCTCCGAGTGGAAGAGACGACAGGCGGCACCCGGTATTCGGGTTACTCCACACTCCTTCGGAATCGGCCGACGGATGCCGATCGCTCACGGCTTTTACAACACAAAGAAATAAGGAGAACACATGAGAATTTTGCTTCTTGTTGATATCCAAAACGACTTCTGTCCCGGGGGCTCCCTCGCCGTTCCAGAGGGAGACCAGGTGGTGCCTCTTGCGAACAAACTCATGCGGTCGGGCGCGTTTGATCTGGTAGTAGCCACACAGGATTGGCACCCAGCGGATCACATCAGCTTCGCTGATAACCACGAGGGGATGAAGGTGTTTGAGAAACTTGAACTGACGAGAGGGCCGCAAACCTTGTGGCCGCGTCACTGCGTTCAGGGAACCCCTGGCGCTGAACTCCATCCGGATTTAGACAGAGGCGGGATACATTACATCGTTGAAAAGGGAACCTCACCCTCCATCGATAGCTATAGCGGATTTTTCGATAACAACCACGAGCGCGAGACGAGCCTCAGAGAGATCGTAACCCGCGAAGCCAACCTCCGCGGTGTGAAACAACGCGAGATCGAGATATCCGTGTGTGGTCTCGCCCTTGACTACTGTGTGGCGGCGACCGCTCGGGACGCGGCAAACTTGGGGTTTCGAACACAGATCGTTGTCGACGCCTGTCGAGCGGTCAACATCACACCGGGCGATGACCTTCGAACGTTGCGGGAGCTTGCGGCCGTAGGAGTGGAGGTAACGACGAGCGGTACACTTATTCCTGAGCGGACGCCAACTCGACGTAGTGAGTTACGGCCATAATCGACTAGGAAAGGAGAGATATGCTGCGACACGAAGTAGGACTACCTAACCATAGCGGAATCACGCTTCCCCAGGCGCCTGATGTTGGAACAGCTCCGTCACACACTCCGTCACCGGCAATCGCTCGCCACGAGATCCTCGTCGTGAGCAAGATGAGTCGGTTTGAGCGAGAGAGACTCGCTATGAATCTATCAGATGACGCTCTCGTCGAGCGGTATAACGCGCTCGGTGAGAGCGGATTACGGATACTCGCCGCTCACCTGCACCATCAAGAAGCGCTTGCTACATGCGCGCGGGAATTGAGTCAGGAGCAGATCTCGTCGCTGGAAGGGCTCGATAGCCCGGAGGTATGCTCTCGATTCAAGATAATCATCGCGCTTGGCGGAGATGACTTCTTCAAGCTCGTCAGCCACCGGATAAAGGGCTCCCTTCCCATCTTAGGTGTGAACTCCGATCCTTCATCGAGTGTGGGAGCTCTGCTTCCCATTACGATCGAACAACTTCCTGACGCGCTCCAGCGCCTTGCGCGGGGCGACTACCGAGTTGAGCCGTGGGCCAAGATATCGCTGAGGGTCGATGGGGTTGAGCGGGGTTCGGCGATTAACGATATCGTACTCGGGAAACGCGACTTCCGACTCACCTCTCGCCATGAACTTGAATATAGAGGTCAGAAAGTTACGCAACGTTCATCGGGCATTCTGATTAGCACTGGCGTCGGATCCACGGGGTGGTACGCGAGCGCGGGACTCTACCTTGGTGATCACGATCGCTCCTTTCCAAAAACCGCTCGATTCGCGCGTTTCGAACTGAGAGAACCTCCCGTCGCATTCTCCGAGGTCAATGGCACACGAACCCCTCACCTTCCCCCCCTCGTAGAGGGAACTCTGTGCGAGGGTGAAACGCTTCGCATCACCTCACTGAACGATGATGAGGGTCTGGCGAGTCGTGACTCCCTCGATTCTATCCCCTTTCCAAGGGGATCTGTCGCCGAGATCTCGATCGATCCGAATCCGTGTCACGTTCTTATCCCAGGGGGTGTATCATGATAACCGCAGGCTCAAAACAAATCAGCGAACAACAAAGCGGTGACGTTCTCACCTTTCCACCACATTCCGAGAAGGAGCTCGCAACGGCGGCTGGATACCCGGCGCGAGCACCCGTTCCGCTCCATCTCCGAGCGTGGCGTCACGATGTACCGAACTACCAACCGCCGTTGTACGAGTCACCAAAACTCGCTCTTCAGGATCGAACGGTAGTCAGAGGGGGATGGGCAGATCCCGCCACGGTATCGCGGCAAGAGTTTCTCGCGTGGAGCGCGTCGGGCTCGATGAAAAGTTTCGAGGGACCTATTGAGCACGATCCTGACTCCGGCAGGCCTCGTAATCCGATGGGTCGCACCGGAATTGAAGGACGAGGACTCCTCGGTAAGTGGGGGCCTAATCACGCTGCGGACGCCATCGTCACCCGAGTTTCCCACACCACCGGTTTCCTTGAGGTGCTCCTCATTCAACGAGGGTGCGGCGCCTGGGCTATTCCTGGTGGGATGGTTGATGATGAGGAGACCCCTCTCGCTGCCGCGTATCGTGAGCTAACGGAGGAGACCGGCATCTCTATGGATGATACACCTCCCCACACCGTCTACCAAGGTGTGGGGGATGGTCCCCGAGTTACGGATAACGCCTGGATTGAGACTAGCGCCTATCATTTTCATCTTGAGGCGGGCAGCCCTCTTCACCAGACCGATCCAAAGGGTTTGTCCGATGCCCTCGACGCGAAGTGGATGACCGTTACCCCGGATCTTATCAGGTCTCTGTATGCCAACCATGGAGAGCTCCTCTCGATGGCGCTCTCGCAGTGGAAAATTACACATAGAGAGATCCCTGAGACGGTGAAGACGCAACTCTCTGAAGTGCCTCATATCCCGTTATTGACGAACCTTGCGCACCTTTCCGGTCGTATCGGAATCCTCGGCGGGAGCTTTGATCCCGTTCACAACGCGCACATCGAGATCGGACGACGAGCGGCAGAGCAGCACCACCTCGACGCGGTCATCTATCTTCCGACGGGACACAATCCCCTCAAGGAGCACTCTCCTCACGGGTCAGCGCTTGAGAGGGTCGATATGCTCTTTTACTCACTTCGCGACGAGCCACGGATGTTCGTTTCACCCCTTGAGGTCAGAGTGCCCGGGATCGCCTATACGATAGATACACTCGAACGACTTCGACGGGAACTATCTCCTGAGCGGTGCAACCTCTTCCTCATCGTAGGGGCGGATAGCCTCGAACATTTCGCTCAGTGGAGGGACTACAAACGAATTCCAACGCTCGCTGACCTGATTCCCGTGGAGCGCCCCGGGGTCAGCGATATCGCGCACGATCCCGAACTCGTGGGGAGGTTACGAGCAGAATTAGGAGAAGCGGTTGTAGATCGGATCCTCGCCAACGTTGTTCCCTACGATGGTAATCCGCTGAGTTCGACGGAGGTTAGGCGACGGATCGCCCTCGGCGAGGAAACCTTACCCCTCCCACCTCGGGTGTTTCGGTACGCACAAGAGAGAGGATTGTATCGATGAGAACTCATACCATTCATTCACGCAAAAGCCATTTTGCCGTAACCTCCTCCAGATCGCCGTTGCTTCCTGACCCGAAACAGGGGAGATTTCTTGGTATGAGGTTAAGTGACAAAGAGGCAACCATTCTCGCCACCGCCGAGCTTCGAGCGCAGGCGCCGATTGAGGTACTACGAAAGGAATCTGGCTACCGTGAGCATATCGTGCGACACGCGCTGCGACGTCTCCGAGAACGCGAGGTGATACGACCACTTCCGGTAATCAATCTTCATCAGATCGGATTCTCCGTATACAACGTATTCTTCTCCTCAGCCGCTCTTGGAAAAGCCGCTCGCCAAGCGCTCGTCAGGTCATTCGTGTCCGCTCCAGAGGTAATGTGGGTTGGTGAATTCGGTGGGGAGTATCACTACGGCGTCGCGTTCTGCGCTCAACGGCCCGCGCACGTCATCGACTTCCTACAGGGAATCTCTCGCAAGCACAAAGATGTGTTCCACGAGAAGGCGGTGTCCCTCACCATCTCGTCGACACTCTACCCTCGAAGATACCTCACCAATCGTAAGCTCTCAGTTGAACCGATTCACATTCGCTACACGAACGAGCCCGTCGAGGTTGATGAGCTTGATATGCGTGTCCTCGGGGCGCTCTCCACATTTGGAGACCTTTCGCACCGCCAACTCGCGAGCAAGGTTCGAGTTCCCCTCTCCACCTTAGAGTTACGAATTCGAAAACTCCGTGAGAAAAAGGTCATCGTCGGGGACATCTACGTCGTCAGCCCCTCAAAGTTCGATCGGCAGAGTTACAAGCTCCTCATTTACACAAAAGGTATCGATCCAGAGCTGAGCAAGAAGATGCACGCGTTCTGCTCTCAACATCCCGACGTTGTCTACCTCTTTGAATGCTTCGGTGTGTGGGGATTTGAGATGGGAGTTGAGGTTCCAGCTCAGGAGGATGTCAGCGTCATCATGCAAGAGGTCTATGAATCCTTCGGGAGTACGGTGACGAACATCAAGCTCCTGACTAAATTCCGGTATCCGAAGGTTCGCTGGTTTCCAGAGGTGTAAGCATCCTCACTCCGGATAGGAAACGGATCGCTCTGCTACTACCGTTTCGGCTTCAAGCGAAACGCCATAATGTCGTGGTAGTACCCGAGGGGGTCTCCGTCGACGAATTCAAGCCCGCCCTGCTTCCGCACAAAATCGAGAACCTCAGGCTCTCGCAAAAGACCTGAGATGCGCAGGGGAACTCTCACCGGCGTGCCGATAAGGGTGACCTCGACATCGGGATGCTCAGCCCGGTAGCGGCTAAAATCCGGGAGGGTCACGCTACTCATCTGCACGTATATCGCCGCCTCTGGATTGTTAGGGTTAAGAAGCCGAATGCCATCCTCAAAGAGGCGCTTGATCAGCTTCGTACCACTATAGTGGTCCTTATCACCATCACCGGAGGGAGTTGGAATATATGGTGGATTGGTCACGAGAAGGTCGAGCGTTCCTGGGTCAACGATCCCCGTAACACCTTTTCCGATACACCATGAGACCTCCGCCTTGCCGACCAGCGGAGCGAGATTGCGACGGGCGCAGTTTATCGCGTTCGGATCAATGTCTGTGTAGATATGCGTCTCAAGATTCGGACAGTTCGCCAAGACCGTCTGGGAGATTCCCCCTGCTCCACACCCTACCTCCGCGGACACCTTGACCGATTCATTGAGAGCTCCACTGGATCGCAACCAATCACTAAAATAGACCGTATCAATGTTCGTACTCCACGCCTTCCCATCGATGTTTTTATCCCAGGTGATCGGTAGTCCGTTGTGATACGTCAACCTCGATTGATCGCCGATCAGGTCGAGCACTCGTTCAGCCGCGAGTTTGTTAGGCCACGCGCTGAGCATGAATACCCGTGGACTCACGAGACGAGCGTCCTCAACAGTTCCCAACAACTCCATCTCTACCCCTCCCGTAAAGAGCGGTGAGTCCTTTGATGTCGGATTGAGCTGATCTCGAGTGAATGGCACCTGGGGATGAATTACCTCGTGGTAGGCGATCGATTTCGACCCATCCTCCTGGCTATCGATCGTGATACCCAGACTCGGAATCGTATCGAGCGGACGTCCCTCCGCTAAGAGACCGACACGTAATCGCTCCGCCATCGCGATCTGAGAGGCAGTAGCCTCTGGCAACAGATTAAAGAGAGACCGCACCTGGCGCTCACTCCGCACATCGCCATTTTGAAGGGCCTCAAGCTCAGACTCAATAAAGCGCTGCACGGGCGTGAGGCCTCTCTGCGCCGGAGTGGATGCGGGATGACAAGCTACAGGATTCATGTGACGAAGGACTCAATAAGACCGCCCACCCGAGTGTGGCGCGAATGGCTAATTATCCCACGGATGCTTTTCTTTGCAAAATTGCGAATGTCTGTAAGCACGACGTACAGCTACATAAGGAGCTAGTCGGGCGAAAATACGTTTCGAGGTGGTGCGAAATACCTGAAAACAGCCTAAACGAACTGATTGGGCCACCCCGTCACAAGTTCCCTCGTGCAGGCCTGAGGCTATGCGCGGGAGATAGTCGCTCCTCGTCCTTTCCCCTTTCGTAACAGGAAGCCCCCGTCACACAGAAACGAAACATGATACCTAACGTTCGAGTCCGTAAGATCAAGATCGGCGAGCTGTTTCGTAAGCTCTCCCATAGCAAGGGTCGTCACCTTTTCGAACGCTCGCAAGATTCGCGCTCGAACCTCTCGACCAGCTTGATTTCCCCCTAAGAAATCATTGTTCTCTAACGATGCGGCAGTGGAATCGCTTGTAGGCGGTGTCGACCGAGCGCGCGCCGTACGTACCCTCGGACGATCTATCAACGGCGCCACGCGAGGCGGCTTCACCGGCTCTTGATAGACGGACTGGATCCTCTCCAGCTCAAGGGCCTCTCGCTTCATCCACGGAAACAATTCAGGCCTTCTTTGATGATCCTTGATCTTGTCTACCAGTGCCGCGTCATCAAGACAGTCGAAGAACGCTTCGCTCACAAAGATCTCCGAACCACTCGGACTGCTAGTAACGGTAATCCGCTCTTGCTCATGGAGAGCATCGAAAACCGACGAGCACACCTTATCCCTTCCATCAAATTCAGGGAGGCACTTCATGAAGTTTGAGACGCTCATACCCTCACCCGCTTTGACACAAAGCAAGGCGTTACTGATAGCCTTGAGCCAACGCTGCTCAATGCTCTCCATTGAAACCTCCATAAGGACCGGAGTGATGGTGTCGAGTCTCGCCTTGTCTCGTGCGTCCGAGAGTTGAAGGATGGAATGGTCGTTGATCACCGCTTTCAAAAACGGTGGTGACGGAAAGACCCCGAGATACGATTCAAAGGGAGTCAGCGCCTTGATCACGATTCCCGATTCGACCAAATCCCGAATGATGGCGGGAATGAGATTTTTCGCCAAGTTCTTGTGGATATCGTGCGCGTCGCTAAAGAAAGCCGGATGTAACCCCGCGAGCCCAGATGACGCGGCATACGTTGTCACGCAACTGATGGCGAAATCTCTTACATGACTGCCTCGGGGAAGAGCTGCACGAAAGGCCTTTCCATCAACAGGGGGAACCGAGAGGTCACTCAACGGTGACTCACACCGGCCCTGCTGGACCACATCGGAGCTTTGGCTTGTTTCAGGCGAGATCATGAAGGGCCCGAGGATGCCAGAAGGCGATCCGGTAATCAACGAATGGCAAGTCCCGCGAATCTTTTTCGCAGTATATCTATACACTTACCAGGACTCAACAACGCGCTGCGTCATCGCCCCCTCCAGAACCCACCCGCTCACCAACCGCATCTTACCTCGGAAGCGTTCGTGCGCCCTCCAGGACCCCTATGTCAAACTTGCCCCAGATTTCAATCGTTACCCTCGCCCACGAGCGTGTTGCCTCGATGCGGCGGTGCATCGAGAGCGTGTGCACGCAGCACTATCCGAACTTTGAACACATCATCGTTGATAAGGGCCACGATACTACACTTGACCTCATGCGGCAGTATCCGCACGTACGATGGATTGCGGAGAGAGGTGATGGCGAGGGCAAAGCCCTCAACACCGCCATGAAAATGGCGACCGGAGAGATCGTGTGCGTACTTCACGCCGACGATCTCATGAGCCCGAACGCTCTGACCGCCATAGGACAAGCCTTAGCGGTCAATCCCGAATGGGACGTCGCATTCGGAAAGACAGATTTCCTTACCCTCCTCGGCGCCACGGTGGAAGGGGCGGCCTCTCTACCGAACACAACGGTCAGGAGCTTAATGACGTGGTGGAATCACTCGACGGACCCTCATCAATCATCTGTATATTTCAGAAGGAAACTTCTCGACCGCGTAGGACCGTTCAACGAGAACCCTGATATCTCTACCGCTCGGGAATTCTGGCTACGGTGCGCGGTAGAAACCCGCTTTCATGGTATCAACCGCGCCCTTTCGTGCGTGCAAGACGGGCACGGGCGCATCGCAGAGAGTGCTATAAAGAACACCTGGTCGGTCGTCCTTCCTTTTCTCTCTCACCTCTCCTTCGATGAGCGAGTCGACTACTGGGGGGATTACTATATCGGCCGTCTCTCCGGCCTCAACGGATACGCGGAATGTGAGAGCACACGATTTCCCGATTCGGAGGAGGCGCTTCTCGGAGTTGTTCGCGCCATCAGTCTTCACAAGAGCGCTCTCGGCATTTTGGGCTACCTCTTCCCCGACCAGAACGCTCTCGTCGCGGTCGCTGAACTGCTGGCGGCTCGAGGACTCTACTTCAACGAAGCTGCCTTAATCTCGGTTCCCGATCGAGGAATACACGCTCGGCGCTCTCAACCCGAAAAATCGATCGTTATCGACGGCATCTTTTTCGAACGGTGCCGCACCGGGATCTTTCGAATGTGGGATTCCATCCTTCGCGAATGGTCGAGCTCATCTTTTGCTCGCCGAATCGTTGTTCTCGATCGAAGTGGCCACGCTCCTCGTCACCCTGGAATACACTATCGATTAACACCTCGAGCGGACACCACCAACTTGAACGATGAGCAAAAACTCTTGGAGACGATCTGCGCAGAGGAGAACGCCGCGCTCTTTGTGTCAACCTACTACACCTCGATCAATACGGTCCCCTCCGTCATGCCCGTATATGACCTGATCCCAGAGAAGATGGGCTTCAATCTCACGGAAGCGGATTGGGTGGCGAAACATCTCGCGATCAAAAGAGCTTCCGCGTTCTGCTGTATCTCCCACTCAACTCGAAACGACCTTTTAGAGCTATTTCCCGACATCGATCCAGCGAGCGCAGTGGTAACTCACTGCGGACTCGATCGTCGGATATTCAAGCCAGCACCAGCGGCAGAGGTGATGTCGTTGTGCCAACGCCTTAACCTAGACCGTCCATACTTCATCCTTGTCGGAGGCAAGGCGGGATACAAGAACGCCCAGATGTTCTTTGAGGCGATGAGGACCCTACCTACGCAGCACGGTTTCAAAGTGCTTGTTACCGGCAGCTTCTCTGCGAGCGAGATCAAGGGACTTGAGACCGGGTGCGAGATAGTTACCGCGACGCTCACCAACGAGGAATTAAACGCCGCGTATTCGGGTGCATTGGCGCTCGTTTACCCATCGAAGTATGAAGGGTTCGGACTTCCACTCATCGAGGCGATGGCGTGCGGGTGCCCAGCTATCACCACCCCCTGGACCTCCCTTCCCGAAGTTGGCGGAAGCGCTGTTATGTATGTGAACGACGCGCGAAGCCTCGCTAACGCAATGGTAGAGATTCAAAGACCTGGAACACGAGAGATGTTGATAGCCGCTGGTTATGAGCAGGTCGAAAAGTTCCGTTGGGACAAGATGGCCGGACAAATTCAAGACGTGTGCGAGCAGGTTATCCGCGCGACGCAGGGGCGGGGCGCTCTCTGGGCGTGATAGCCACGAGTCACCTAGCGAGGCGACAGGGCACACCCATGTTCGATGACGACGACGCATAACGATTACGTTAGAAACGTAAACCGATGGCCGTAGACGGTTCTCGTCATACGTCTTAATAATCGTCAGCGTTAGGGCTGAGCTCGATCCGGCTGCCCAAGAAGTGGATCGCTATTAAGATCGTACTCCTTGCCGTCCGAGACGCCATCCCCATCAGAGTCGACCTTAAGGGGATTGCTCCCTACAACGAGCTCAAGGTCGTCACGGAGTCCGTCACTATCAGAGTCGTTGCTATTTGGGTTGAAGCCCCTTCCCTGCTCAAAGGTATCGCTAAGGCCATCAGAGTCGACGTCAACATAGATGGTAGTGACGTCGAGTGGATCAGAGCCTGACAACACCTCGGCACCATCAGAGCGCCCGTCGCCATCCGAGTCTGATAGATTTGGATTGGTACCGCGCTTGGTCTCATCCTCATTCAACAAACCATCCATGTCCTGATCGAGTTGTCGGATGCGAGCTTCGAGTTGGCCTCTTTCGACGTCTGCTGGAACCGAGGAGGCGTCGTTCTTATCCGAGTTGGAGCTCTCTTCGCGAGAATTCGAGAATCCATCTCCATCGAGGTCCTCCCACTCTCCGGAATCGCCATTCGATCCATCGAATCCCTTACCGAGCCAATTTCCGCCGCCCGCCTTAGCACCACCAGCGGCCGCTGGACCGGTGGCGATATCATCATCACCCTTCTCGCCTAACACCGAGAGCTCCTGAAGGAGTCCTGTGTCCTCCGTATCCAGCGCGCCGGTGTCATCCTCCGTCGCGGTAGCTGGAACTGTGGTACCGTTACCGGGGGTTGGAGTCGCAACCTCAGGCGTTTCACTTCCATTGGAGGTGGCGGTGGCTGTCGATGTCGATGTAGGTGTTGCAGTCTGGGTTCCAAGAGATGCCTGAGCGCCTACCTCATAGTCCTCCTGGCAGCCTTTCGTACCTGTAACGGCCACCGCGATTGAAATTAACGCGATTACTCCCGCAACCTTCTCTAACATCAACTTATCCGCCATACCTGTCTCCAGACGAGAGAAACTTATCAACTCTCGCAGAACCCGAGATTAGCCCGAGAATCGTGTTCTAAAAAGAGGAATTGCGCTGGTTTGGTAAGAGAGTCGTCTAGTGACTTACAACCGCGCAGGCGGCAATTGAGGCGATATATCCCAGAAGTTGCTCTACATCGTCCGGATTATCGCTCTTAATCAGACATCCAACCGCCCCGTACGTACGCGCGGTCTCAGGTAGATGGGGGATATGCCCTTCACTCAGGGCAATGACAGGTGCCCCCTTGAGGCTCATCTCTTGAATCAGCTTTAAGGCGTCTGAGACGAGATGAACGTCGACCAGGACAACGGAAGGCTCCCACGTATCCATGACACGTTGCGCCTCGACCTTGTCCTGCGCTCTCTTACATTCGATAACACATTGAGAGCTATACATCTCGGCGAAAGCCTGAATTTGCTCGAAATGATCGGAATGGTCATCCACAACAAGGAGCTTCACCTCCCGTCGCGGCCCTTCCCCCATCATCTCTCCGTCCGGAATCGCTGCCATGAATGCCTGAACCGTAGCGCTCTTAAAATGAGTGACGCTCTGTCCCTCTAAAGATACTGGTCGGACTCGGGGACGGATTAGTGAAGTGAAAAACGCTCTGCAGAAAAAAGAGCCGTAAAATAATTAGCTAACCTACATAAACAGGTTGCCGTTTCTATCCTTTTTCCATATAGTACGCCCATAGACAGCTTTTGAAAGGACCGAGATGAAAGCTAAGACACGAAAACAGAGTGGAGAGGACGGGTCATCGTACCAGTCCAGCACACTCGCCCCAGTGCAACGACAAACCCTTGAATTTCTAAGAAAATTTCTTGCCGAGAAGGGGTACGCCCCCTCTCTTAAGGATATCGCTGAATGTATCGGAGTGAAGTCAGCCTCTACAGCCCACTTCCACCTTGAGCGGTTAGAGCAAAAAGGGTTCATCCGACGGGGGATCGACGGAATGTTAGAGCTTCTCGACAGAGTCACCCCTGAATTAGGCCCTACGGCGGTACCTCTAGTTGGGGTAATCGCGGCGGGACGACCGATTGAAGCGGTCGAGCAGGCAGCGACAATCGAGATCCCCCCCAACATGATCGATGGACGTGGCGAGGTGTACTGCCTTGAGGTCAGTGGAAACTCAATGATCGATGAGCACATCTGCGACCGAGATATTGTGGTCATCAAGAAACAGGAGAATGCTGAGGATGGACAGATTGTCGTCGCGCTTCTCGAAGATGGCAGCGCAACTCTCAAGCGATATCGTCGATTAAAGAACGGGTCGGTGATGCTCATCCCGGCGAACCCAACGATGCAACCGATCACCGTCGACAAGGTAACGATCCAGGGTCGACTTATCGGAGTGATTCGGGAGCTTCACTAAGGGTTTGAGGTACGTTTTTCTCTTTAGCATACCATCGTTTTAGGGCATGGTAGCGGCGAGAAAAAGACCACGAAAACTGAGCGGGCGACACGTACGAATTAGGATTTAACAGAGTAAGAGGAGAAACTATGGAACTTTACGATAGAGACGGAGAGACAGGCGGAGAAAAAGGCAAGGCTCTCTCAACGGCTATTTCCCAACTTGAGAAGAAGTACGGAAAGGGTGCCATCATGAACCTTGAGGCCAACGAAGGCGAGGTAATGGAGTGCCACTCCACCGGAAGCCTCTCCCTTGATTTGGCTCTCGGTATCGGCGGAATTCCGAAGGGTCGTATCTGCGAGATCTACGGTCCCGAATCATCTGGTAAAACAACCCTCGCGCTGAGCACTACAGCAGAGGTTCAACGCGCGGGCGGAACGGTAGTCTACATCGACGCCGAGCACGCTCTGGACGTGAATTACGCCAAGCGTCTTGGCGTAGACACCTCGAAGCTTCTCGTAAGTCAACCGGATTGCGGAGAGCAGGCTCTTGAGATTGCGGAGGCTCTCGTCTCCTCAAACTCTGTCGATCTTGTGGTTATCGACTCCGTTGCGGCTCTCGTTCCAAGGGCCGAGATAGAGGGCGAGATGGGTGACCAGCAACCAGGATTACAAGCTCGCCTTATGAGCAAGGCGCTCCGAAAGCTCACCGCTATCACAGCTAAGTCGAATACAACGATCATCTTCATCAACCAGATCCGTATGAAGATCGGCGTTATGTTCGGAAGCCCTGAGACAACCACCGGTGGTAACGCGCTTAAGTTCTACGCATCTGTTCGTCTGGACGTTCGCCGTATCGGACAAATCAAGGACGCTAACGACGTAACCGGAAACCGCGTTAAGGTGAAGGTTGTAAAGAATAAGGTAGCCGCTCCGTTCCGCGAGGCTGAATTCGACATTATTTTCAACGAAGGCGTAAGCTTGATGGGAGAGATCGTCGATATCGGTAGCGACAAGGGAATCATCGACAAAGCTGGTGCATGGTTCAGCTACAAGGGCGAGCGAATCGGCCAGGGACGCGAGGGAGCGAAGCAGTTCCTTCGTGATAACCCTGAGATGGCCAAGGAGATCCGCTCCCTCATCTTGGATTCCGTTCGTACCGGATCCGCACCTCGTCAATTAGAGGACGCAAACAATGAGGATGTCGCCGCGCCTGAAAAAGCTACCAAGGGCAAAAAGAAAGCTGTTGCAAACGGATAAATCGGGGCCCTCGTGAAGAGGGCCTGCAAGATTAGCTTTCTTCTTAATCTTTTCTTCGATGGCGTCTGAGGGCCTACCACTCTCAGACGCCATTTTCATTTCCCAGCGCCCGATCTTGCGTGCACTCCTGACACCCCATCACCGAGGGCTCCCCCTAGCCCGCCTACAGGTATCAAAGTATTGGTTCTCTTTGTTGAGTCCATCACGCATTCTATGAAACAATAGAGCTGCCTGCTCTCTCGTGCGAACCTACCTCAGCTTCCTTAGGTGTACGGCAGAGTTGGTACCACGTTGTATCCAAACGAGTTACCATGTTTCTCCGTGCTTCCGGCCTCCTCTACGAACGCCTCTATCTCATTACCCTTGGGGGCACCTGTCGGTACGCCATCGTCGCCGAAGATGGAGGGATTGCGCTCAGCGATCCAGGTGCTTCGGTCCACGTTGGGGTGCTGGAGGAGCGTTTCAACAGACTCAAACTTCCCTTTCGAAAGATCCGTCAGGTGTTCGTCACACATCTCGACCCCGATAGGGTGGCGGGCATTCCCCTGCTCCGGCGAGCGAACCCATCGTTGAAGGTGTACGGCACCGCAGCGATGCACACCCTACTCTCGGATACAGCCTTTGTTCGCGAACTCTACGAACGCGATCAACGCCTATCATCCACGGTCGAGGCACAAGCGCAGTCCAACACCCTCTCCTTTGAGGAGTTCTCGCGGGGGTTAAAGATAGACAAACACCTCGTTGAGACCGACTCCATCGAGATCGATGAGGACATCACTATTCGGAGCATCGCAACACCGGGACATCGACCACACTCAGTCGCCTACGTTGTGGTTCCTCACGAATTCGCGATCGTGGACGAGACCTTCGGCTACTTTCAAGGTCGGAATCTCGCCGCTCCAGGAGGGGACACCAATCTCCACGAGGCGCTCTCTTCCCTGCGTAAGTTCAACGACATTCAGCTCAACGGTATCGGTTTCAGCTACGGCGGCGCCATCACGGGAGCGTTGACGAAGCGCCACCTGCAGGCGATTCCTCAGAACACCGAGGACCTTATACGAGAGGTCCAAAAAGCTCGAACATCGGGGTTCTCCCAGAGCGAGATAGAGGAGCAGGTTCGCTCCGCTTTCTACACATCAACCTTGAACGATCCCTGCCATGCTGAGAGTTTGGAGAGAACGTTTCAGGCGATCATGAAACAACTCGCCAGATCTACCAGTTAAGCTTGACGTACACGAGCGCGTGGTCGGAGGCGGACTTAGGAGCGTAGATGACGCCAGAATCGTACTCACCCTCGGTGAAAGCGCTCTTCCACGCGAAAGGCAACGACTCGGCGGGCATCAAGATATCGTCGAGCCACGAGTACTCCCCTTCGAAGCTAAAGGTACCAGGAAGGGAGTGTACCCTCTCATTTCGAGCGAACACACTAAAGAGACGTTGCGGCAAAGAGGTTCCCACCTTACAGATTGGAAGCCCGCGCTTACTCAAGCGACAACCGCCATCTGTTCGAAACTCTTGAAGCACCAATGTCCCCTCAAGGATTCGAGCGCTCGCGACATCGTAATTGCCGTTGCGGTCACCCATAACGAGCAAGAGGGCATCAGAGGAGGCGAACGCCTGCTTATGGCGACTATCAATAATTCGGCGGAGCGCCTCAGCCATCTCCATTCGATACGTCTCCCACTCTAACCCAGTTGGATCAGAGGCGGCGCCTCGTTTCGATTTGAAGTGAAAGTTTACAAGCGATATCGTCTTGACCTCCTGGTCTTGTCGGGAAGATACCGAGATCTGAAGCTCCATCGGGGTGCGAAGGAAGAGTCTGGGACGCTGCTTTTCGGCAAGCTTGGGGAGTTCCACCTTGGCGTACGATACCGTATTCAATATTGTCGCTCGGTCATTTGCGATCAGGAATCCGAGCGTCATCCCTCCCTCCGCGGGAGGCGCAACCCGTGATGAGAACGTTCGGTTATCTCGTTTGCCAAGTTGGACAGCAAGTTCATCTAGCGCCGCCTTAGCATCCGCTTCCTTCTCGCCCATCACCTCTTGAAGCGCGATGACGTCACAATCAGCTTCGTCGAATCGATCAACTAAAGCCTTAATCTTCTCCGCATGCTCCTCTCGCGTGTATTTAGGATTCCGTGCCTTGAGCGTGTTGTAGGTGCCGAATAACTTTAAATTTTGGGAACATGCGGTGAGGTCGCTGGGCCCCCGAGGATCTTCCCCAACCACGGGGGTCTTTCTCGCTTTGGGTTTTGTCGAGGAATCCTGCGATGGACCGGCATCCTCCGCTGGGGCCTTTGACTCCTCGTCAGCCGCCAACGCAGAGACCGATACTAACGAGAGAGTCGCGACCGCGAGACACGGCACCGCGACGGACGCCATCAGCCCTACACATGACCGTCGAAAGATTGATAAGGTTAGACTGCGCATGATCGAACTCTCCACGAACTCCGCTGTTGTTTGGTCTGTGTATCGAAGACAGACTCAAGAGATTGCCGCGCGTCGAGAGCTCCCTGGATCCGCAACACCGCGAAACGTCCGATGAGCATGGCGTCGACGATATCCTGATGTTTCTTGAGCTCTGCTCCAGTTGTCGCCAGTCCAAGGCGCCGCAAGGCAGGCGCATAGAGGTATTCCACCGTGCGCACCGCGGCCGCTTTAACCTCTGTACGAGCGAGCTGCTTACCTTTCAGACCCATTACCTCAAACTGCACCGAACGTGGATTTACTCGTCCGGGCACAACAACCCCCTGACTTCGGCCGAGCGACTCGAAAAGCCCACGGACCTGCTCGACCTTGATGGCGTTGTGGGGGTCCTTCATGGTCGTCGGCGCCTCACAGACGAGAACGTCTAAATCCCCCAACGCAAGGTTGGTGAGCACCTTCTTGATGGCTCCCTGAAGACGTTCGAGCCTTGTGGCCAGCGCTACTGAGGGGGGCGCCGATTTGATCTTTCCAACCGCGAGTACCTCTCCCTCCGCGATAGAGAGGAGCGCCCACCCTGAACATGTCAGGCTCGGATCAACAGCCATGAGGTAACGCAAACTGGACATGGAACACATGATACGACCTTTGGCGACCAACCCGCTATACACAGTCTTAGTATAATCAACATGATGGGTTCCTTTTTTTCGGTAGCTCGACTCCCCTGCCTACACCGCCAGAACTATCAGTTCCCTGGGTGGACAGCCCCTAGGGCGGCTGGTATAAACCCCCGTCGGGTCTAGGGGCGAAGTGATAGTCACGGAGTCCCACAACCGACGAGTGGCGGCGATCAAGTAAGCCACCCTTTGTATTACACTTTTTCTGTTGGCCGCTCGCAGTAGTTCAAGGCTCGGCACACAGATTCCTTCCCACGCGGAGAAAACGATGGAACTGGAACATGAAGTTCTAACTGACCTGTTTGCGAAGATGCTGCGCATCCGTCGCTTCGAGGAGGAGGCTGCGCGTCTCTACACCGAGAAGAAGATCGGCGGATTCTTACACCTCTACATCGGACAAGAGGCTGTCGCGGTAGGTACGATCTCAGTACTGAAAGATACTGATTACATTATGACGGGCTACCGTTGCCACGGACACTACCTGGCGCGTGGCGGTTCAGCTCGCGCTGGTATGGCCGAGCTTATGGGCAAAGAAACGGGCTGCGCCAAAGGCCGCGGTGGTTCGATGCACTTCTTCGACGTAGAGCGTCGCTTTATGGGCGGTTGGGGAATCGTCGGTGGGCAGGTTCCGGTAGCAGCGGGGCTCGCGTTCGCTGAGAAGTATAAGGGCGAAGACAACATCGCTGTATGCTACATCGGTGACGGCGCGATTAACATCGGAGCATTCCACGAAGGCCTAGCGCTCTCAGCACTTTGGGGCATCCCAGCGGTCTTCATCATCGAGAACAATCAGTACGCGATGGGAACACCGCTTGAGAGAACTGCTCCTACTGATGATCTCTCCATCCGCGCGCTCGCCTATCCGATGGCTCGTGAGACCGTTGATGGACACGATATCTACGCGGTTCGGGCAACGATGCACGCAGCCGCTAAGCGCGCTCGTGAACAAAACCTTCCGACCCTGATTGAGGCTAAGACCTACCGGTACCGCGGGCACTCCATGGCGGATCCAGGTAAGTACCGCACTGCTGCGGATGTGGACGAATGGAAGTCACGAGATCCTATTAAAGTTCTCGGAGAGACCATGGACGCTCAGGGCATGAAGGAACTCCGCTTGCGGATTGAGAACGAGATCGAGGAGGAGATCCAAGATGCCGTTCGCTTCGCCGAAGAGTCGCCGTTCCCAGCACCAGAAACAGCAATGGATTACACCTATGCCTAATGCCATGTTAAACGATACTTCAGCTCAATCAGCAGTTCGCGAGATTCAGATTCGAGACGCCCTCAAAGAGGCGATGACGGAAGAGATGGTGCGCGATGAGCGCGTCTTCCTCGTCGGCGAAGAGGTCGGACACTACAACGGAGCATACAAGTGCTCGAAGGGCATGCTTGAGCAGTTCGGCTCAAAGCGAGTTATCGACGCACCGATCGCTGAAACCGGCTTCGCCGGCATCGGTATCGGCGCCGCGATGGCGGGACTTCGTCCGATCGTTGAGTTCATGACCTTCAACTTCTCGCTCGTCGCGATCGACCAGATCCTGAACACCGCCGCTAAGTCTCGACTCATGTCGGCAGGTCAGCTCGAGTGTCCAATCGTATTTCGAGGAGCTGGTGGTGCCGCGTTCCAGTTGGGCGCTCAGCACGCCAACTCGTTCGAACACTTCTACGCCTACACCCCTGGTCTTATCGTTGTCGCTCCAGCGACACCGTACGACATGAAGGGATTGTTGAAGAGCTCGATCCGAAACGACAACCCCGTGTGCTTCTTTGAGTCAGAGCTTACCTACGGACTACGTGGTCCAGTTCCAACTGAAGAGTACCTCGTCCCAATCGGAAAGGCCGACATCAAGCGTGAGGGAACCGATGTAACCCTCGTTACATGGTCTAAGAATCTTTTCATTACGTTGGATGCCGCTGCACAACTCGAGAAGGAAGGCATCTCGGCAGAGGTCGTTGACCTTCGAACCCTCCGACCGCTCGACACGGACACCTTGTTCAACTCAGTAGCGAAGACCCACCGCTGTGTTGTTGTTCAAGAGCAACACGAGATTGCGAGCTACGGAGCATTCCTCGGACACCTCATCACACGTGAGATCTTTGACGAACTCGACGCTCCAGTAGGATTGGTATCGACCCTTGAGGCTCCGATGCCGTACTCTAAGGCGCTTGAGGTCGTCCTCCTTCCAAGCATTGAGAGGATCTGTCAGGAAGTACGAGCTATCTGCGGATAGGTTTTCCTTTCCATAAAAAAACAGCGAGGTGCTGCACATGCCGGTTATTCCCTTCAAAGAGAAAACCCCGGTCGTCAGCGCCTCTGCTTTTGTGGCGCCGGACGCGTGGATAATTGGCGATACCACCGTCGGCGATAACGTTTCGATCTTTTTCAATACCGTACTTCGCGGTGACATCCAATCTATCAAGGTAGGACGCGGAACGAACTTGCAGGAACACACCCTCATTCACACAAGCCACGGAATGTCCCCTGCCCTCATCGGTGAAGATGTCACCGTCGGACACCGCGCTATCATCCACGGATGCTCGATCGGCGATCGGTGCTTGATCGGAATGGGTGCCACGGTTCTCGACAACGCGGAGATCGGCGAAGAGTGCATTATCGGCGCTCACACTCTCGTCCCCAAGGGGACGAAGATTCCACCGCGAAGTTTAGTTATCGGGACCCCGGCGAAGGTGGTGCGATCTCTTACGGAGGATGAAATCAAGAGCCTCACCGACTCCGCGCGTGGATATCAAACTCTCGCCGCGACGTATACCTCCATCTTTTCTGCACTCGAGAATTCCGGACTATCCTAGCCTCCGCACCATCTTAGTATTCGTTGAGGAGCTCCATCTGAGCACGCTCTGAACCAACTCCTGAATGCTCCGCATCTATTCCGCCCGCATCTAACACACACCCTACCCTCCCCCTCCCGAATCAGCCTGCATGCTCAGGCGCTACATTTGGGAGAAGGCAAAGGAGAAGCTCCAACACTACAGGAGGAGTACACCGGAAGCCTCGGTGCTCTACCAGATCGTCTACCACTCCAGGGATGACCTCCAGTTCCAGTGGGAGTCCAGGCTCCAGCACCAGTATGGGTGCTTACGGGATGTGTCCCCAACTGGTCCGGGGTTACTTTCGGGGTCAAATGGCCGGGGTCAAATGGTCCGGGGTTACTTTGTAGTCCAAGTACATGGTCCACTGGGCCGGGGTTCCCCAACTGGTCTTCCCCAACTGGTCCGGGGTTACGGGGTCAAATGGTCCGGGGTTAGGGTCAAATGGTCCGGGGTTACTTACATGGCCCACTGGGTGGCCCACTGGGCCGGGGTTACTTACATGGCCCACTGGGTGGCCCACTGGGCCGGGGTTACTTTCTGGGTGGCCCACTGGGCCGGGGTTACTTTTTACACAACTGATGAGCCAAAGCACCGATTCTATGGAGTGTTACCTGCGTAGCATTAAGTTTGTCACACATGTCTCGTCCTCCACGTATCCTCTTGCCCCACACCGTAGTGATGCTTACCTCTCGTGTTCAACAGGGGCTCCCATTCGTCTGTACTCCGCTTATGGAGTTAATCCTCTGGAGTGCTCTGGCAGTCGCGCAAGGCCTGTATCCCGTCAAGATTGTAGGATTTGTGGTGATGGGAAATCACATCCACATCATCGCTCTTGTTGAGGATCCAACCACGATAGAGAGCTTCATGGAGCGATTTAAGTGTGAAACGGCTCATGCAATTAACAGACTGCTAGGGAGACGCCAAGTAACAGTGTGGTGTGAAGGGTACGACTCTCCCGCCATACTGACGAGCGATGACTTTGTGGAGAAGCTCGCTTATGTGTACGCAAATCCAGTCAGAGCGCATCGCGCAGCCTCTATAAGCGAATATCAAGGAGTATCGAGCTGGGGCATGTTCACCTCCAGGCAACCAGTTCGCGAGGTGAAGCGAATTCGCAGAACGTTTCTTAGCCCCATAGCCACAGGGAACATCTCAACCGCTGTTCGCCTACAAGAAACCTCCCTGGTTGAGCGTCAGGCTACAGAGAGCCTCACCTTTACTTTGAGTCCGAACGCCTGGACTTCGGCTTTTCCACTCCAAATGACACCGGAAAGACTCAACGAGAGGGTATCGCGACGAGTTCGCGAGATTGAAGCAGAGATGGCAGCTATTCGGAAGAAGGCGGGTATCCCTCTCCCTTCAGAGTTTGAGGTTTCCTCTCAGCCAATCGACATACCGTATGAGCCTAAAAAGTTCGGAAGAAGAATGTGGTGTATCTGTAGCGATATTCCGCTACGCATCGCGTTTATCTCCTTTATCAAAAACCTTCGAGAAAAAGCGCGAAAGGTGAGGCTGGAGTGGCTTCGCGGAAATTCGGCGGAGCCCTTTTCCATCGGGCTCTTTCCGCCAACACAGCCTATGCTTGTATACATACTTCCTGCCTATTTCAGACGATCTCTTGCTACGGTATGAAGCTGTCAGGAGGTACGCGGTCCTACCCACTTTAGAACGGTAAATTCTGCATGTAGCGTGCCTTGCAGCATCTGAGGTGTCATGTCGCTAGGCCGATGATACGGTCTTTCCCTGAATGTATGCTCTGTTCGCTTGGCTGACAGATCGGTCGTATACCTTCGCGGCCGCACCAATCGCTGTCAGCAAAAGTTACCCCGGACCAAGAGAGAATCTACAGAGAGAATAGACCTACTCAAGAACACCTTGTCGGCGACGATTTATTCGAGGACACCTACCCAATCAGGGAAGAAACTTTGCCCAAAAATTTCAACCGCTGTAGCCTTATCTGGAGTTGCGCACCATCTCATGGCCCCAAGTTGGCAATCCTCGGGAATCATATTTTCTAACACTGCTCGGGAGGTTTCGTTTGCCACCCTATCCGGTTTACCTCGGTACTTACATTCCGGCGCGTAGTCGCGAATCACATCTAAATTACCAGGCTTGTCGGGTTCTAGCAGCATGGTGAGGCGAGCCTCCGTCCATTCCATGCCAGCTACCGTGTGACCAGCAATTCCTTTCCAAATCTTAGGACAGAATCTTTTTTTCGGTTCACAAGA
>JAIXPR010000203.1 GCA_027486155.1 Pseudomonadota bacterium
GGTGATTTATTTGCCGTTGTTCTTCGCGTTGATACTTGGGGATCGGTCGTTTTAATTAAGCAATTTGACATTCGCCGATCCGGAGGGCCCGTCTCTTGACGGGCCGGAATTGCGGCCGTGGTTTCGGGTCGCCTCATCCATCGCAGTCCAATCTGATAATTTCGAACATACCCGGCCTGTCAGGAGACAGGCCCTCCGGGGGCGTACGGACGTCTAAAACTCACTCTTCAACGGCCGCGTCATCAACGCATGCGCCATCTCGGTCGCGCGGATCTCGCCCTTCATGAGGCGAACGACGTGCTCAGTAAGGGGCGCTGCGACCCCGTGTTGCTTAGCGAGAGCGAGTACGAGCGGAGCGCTCGAGACCCCTTCAGCGGTTGCTCCGAGTGAGGCGATAACGTCAGCAAGCTGCTCACCCTTGCCGAGCCGGAGACCAACAGTTCGGTTTCGACTCTGGTCCTCAGTGGCGGTCATGATGAGATCTCCTAAGCCAGAGAGTCCGGTAAGGGTCTTCTCTTCGGCGCCGAGCGCTACCGCGAGGGCGCTCATCTCATAGAGCCCACGAGAGATTACAGCGGCCCGCGCTGAGGGGCCGTATCCAAGCGAATCTGAGACACCCGCGACGATGGCGATGATGTTCTTCAAGATTCCACCAAGCTCAACGCCGAGCGGGTCGTGCGAGGTGTACACTCGGAGTGATGGTGAGGAGAGGGTATTCGCGACGAGCGAGGCGAGCGCGTTCGATTTTGAACCCGCGACGACCGAGATGGGACGGCCCGCTATCAGGTCGGAGGCGAAGCTGGGGCCAGAGATGACTGCGAGCGCTTCATCGCTATATCCGTGCTTTTGTTGGGCGAAGGAGAGAGGGGTGAGGCTCGTGTCCTTTTCAAGACCCTTAGTCGCGCTGACGATCGCTTTCGCCTTGAGGTGAGGAAGAACCTCGCCCCACGCGCGGGCCGGGAGCGCGATGATGGTGAGGTCGGCGTCGGCTAAGTCCGCGAGGTTCGATGTTGCTTTAAAACTTTCAGGGACGTGAACCTTGTGACCCGCTACCGTGAGTTGTCGCGAGGTGGTGATATCCTGGACAAGCGATGAGTCGCGATTCCAACCAATCACAGGACATCCGAGTCGCGCGCAATGAAGCGCAAGCGCGGAACCCCAGGCTCCGAGACCTACAACGGCGATCTTTGTAGAAGGATGTTTACTCATACGAAACGCTTCGAGCCTATACGACATCGCCGGTTCGTAAAAGCTCCGGCGACATAGACTGTCGCTTTTTTCGGGTGTTTTTAGGTGGATGAAATAAAAAAGCCCCTCCGCCAAGTGCCCTTTCGAGGGTTTGGCGGAGGGGCTTTTCAGTGAGGGATTTAGTTGACCGAACCTTCAGTTGGAGGTGTCTCCTCAGTCGGAGTCTCCTCTGAGCCATTCGTCTCAGCGCTCGCTTGAGCGACCGCTACGACCTTCTCCTCGGTGTCGAGGTCGATCATCTTCACGCCGCGTGTGTTTCGTCCGATGACTGAAACGTCCTTGGCGCTTGTGCGGATGATCTTACCACCTGAGGTGATGAGCATAATGCCGGTAGTGCTATTTACCGCCATCGCCTCAACGACCGGACCGTTACGACCCTCGGTTTGAATGTCGATAAGTCCCTTACCACCGCGGTTCTGTGAACGGTATTCAGAGACAACGGTTCGCTTACCGAAACCGTTTTCGCAGACGGTGAGAAGGGTCATCTCCTCTTGTCCCTCGACTACCGGCGCGTTGCCACCTTGAATAACGGTCATGCTCACAACGGAGTCGTCACCTTCGAAGCGAATTCCCGTTACGCCGCGAGCTGAGCGTCCCATTGGGCGAACTTGGTCTTCGTTGAATCGGATGGACATACCGTCACGTGTCGCGAGGATGATGTCGTCCTTCGCGCTCGTGATCGCCGCGCCGATGAGGGTGTCTCCCTCTTCAAGGGTGCAGGCCACGATGCCGCTACGACGAGAGCGAGAGAACTCCTCAAGCGCTGTCTTCTTGATGATTCCCTGCTTGGTAGCGAGCGCGATGAAGCTGTTCTCGCCCCACTCGCGGATCGGCAAGATGGTGCAGAGCTTCTCGTCCTCTTTGAACTCAAGGAGGTTAACGAGCGCGCGTCCCTTTGAGGTACGGCCTGACTCTGGGATGCTGTAGACCTTAAGCCAGTACATACGGCCCAAGCTCGTGAACACGAGAAGGTCGGAGAGTGTCGAGGTAACGAAGAGATGTTTAACGAAGTCATCATCGTCTGAAGACGCTCCGATAATCCCCTTACCGCCACGTCGCTGCTCACGGTACTCCGATACGGAGGTGCGCTTAACGTACCCTTTGTGGGTAACGCTTACGACCATCTGCTCGTCCTCGATGAGGTCGTGCATGTCGATCTCGCCACCGTCATCAACGATCTCGGTGCGACGAGCGTCACCGTACTTCTCCTTAACAGCGAGAAGCTCAGCCCCGATGATCGAGTCGATACGCTTCGCGTCGCCGAGGATATCCAAGAGCTCTTGGATTAACTTAGCGAGTTCGTCGTACTCTTGCTCAATCGCCAACCGCTCCATGCCCGTAAGCTTTTGGAGCCGGAGGTCGAGGATAGCTTGCGCTTGGATCGTTGAGAGGGTGTAGCGCGAGATAAGTTCATCGCGCGCGTCCTTCGGAGTGCTGGCGCCACGGATGAGCTTAATAACGTCATCAAGGTTAAGCAGCGCGATGCGGAAACCCTCTAAGAGGTGCATACGCTCTTTAGCTTTCTTGAGGTCGTACTCAGTGCGCCGAGTCACAACATCTCGACGGTGGTTGAGGAAGTGGGTCAAGAGGTCGTGGAGCGAACAGATGACCGGCTTTCCATCAACGATAGCGAGGTTCACGATACCGAAGCTCGATTGCATCGGGGTGAGCTTGTAGAGCTGATTGAGCACAACCTCTGGGGTCGCGTCACGCTTAAGCTCAACAACGATGCGCATACCTTGGCGATCGCTCTCGTCACGAAGTTTCGAGATGCCCTCGATCTGCTTTTCGTTAACAAGCTCAGCGATCTTCTCAAGGAGTCGTGACTTGTTGAGTTGGTACGGAATCTCAGTGATAACGATGATGTCCGCTTCGCGGCTCTTTGTTTTGAGCTTCTCAAAAGATGCCTTGGCGCGAACCTGAATAATTCCACGACCGTTTGAGTAGGCGCTGATGATAGCTCCCCGCCCATAGATCGTTCCACCCGTTGGGAAGTCTGGACCTGGGATAAGTTGAAGAAGCTCTTGTAGCGATACGTTCGGGTTGTTGAGTACCGCAAGCGCGCCATCGATAACCTCTGTGAGGTTGTGTGGCGGAATGTGAGTCGCCATACCTACCGCGATGCCGTTCGCTCCGTTGACAAGTAGGTTTGGGATTACGGATGGAAGAACTTGAGGCTCTTGGGTTGAGTCATCGAAGTTTGGCGAGAAATCAACCGTCTCCTTCTCGATGTCCTCGAGGAGTCGCTCAGCGAGCGAGGTCATACGACACTCGGTGTATCGGTATGCCGCTGGTGGATCGCCGTCGACCGAACCGAAGTTCCCCTGACCATCGATCAAAGGGTAGCGAAGGTTCCAAGGCTGAGCCAAACGAACGAGCGCCTCATACACCGGCATGTCGCCGTGTGGGTGATACCGCTTGAGTACCTCGCCCACGACTCCCGCGCACTTAGAGTGCTTACGGTTCGAGACGAGACCCTCGTTGAGCATCGCGTAGAGAACGCGGCGCTGTACCGGTTTAAGGCCGTCTCGGACGTCCGGGAGGGCACGACCGACGATAACGGACATGGCGTAGTCGAGGTACGACTGACGCATCTCTGATTCAATGGCGATTGGACTTACAGATGGTTGATTTTCCATTCGCGTACTCTAGGACGAGGGGGTGGTTTGTTCAAGGTAAAAAACGGCGCTAAGCCCTGAAAAAAGCACGGATTTGGGGTGTTTTGAGGGGGATAAAAAGGGTAGATCCTGAGCCTGCTTTGACCTCGTCATTTTGGAGGTCTCAAAGCACCCGATTCGAGCCGATGGGAACAGGAGGCGAGCTCCAATATTCGGGCCCTCCACGGCGGAACGCTCGGCCGCCCTCTAAGGCCCTCAATCTAGCCATGGCGCCTGGATCTTCAGAGCCTCGGAGCGTACGGTAGGTCTCGCACCAACCCTTACAGGAACGGACGTATGGCCCCAAAGGTAGCTAAGCTCGGCATCATGACGGCGATGGAGGAGGAATTCCGACTCATCGCGCAAACCTTTGGCTTCACAACCTCCCGGGAGATCGGCCCTCGTACGTTCCTCTCCGCTACCCACAACGACCTTGAGCTTACCCTCGTAGCTGCCCGAGTTGGGAAGGTTGCTGCCGCGGTAACGGCGTCGTTGCTCATTCAAGAGTTCGATGTCGACGCGATCGTCGTCGTTGGTGTAGCTGGCGCGACGGACTCGACCGTTCGAATCGGTGATATCGTAGTCGCGGACCGACTCGTGCAGCACGATATCGATCTGAAAGGGGTCTTAGGATACCAGCGTTTTGATATTCCACTCCTCGGTGTTCGAGAGATGCGAAGTTGTGACCGACTCTTCGGTGTCGCTACGGAGGCCGCGAAGCGAGCTGTATCGTCACCGTCGTACATCAACGGAGTTCAGAATTTTTCCAAACAATCCCCTCAAATCCACGCCGGCGTGATTGGGAGCGGTGATGTCTTCGTGTGTGATCCCGGTGAGCGTGACTCACTGAGCGCGGCGATCTCTGATCTGAAATGTGTTGAGATGGAGGGAGCCGCAGTCGCGCAGGTGTGCGTCGAGCACGGAGTGCCTTTCGTTGTGACGCGAATCATCTCAGATGAGGCATCGGGGCACGCAGCGAGTGACTTCGGAGCATTCATTCAGCAGGCCGCGTCGGTTGGATCGGAGAGGTTCGTTCGAGAGTTCGTGGACGTTCTTGCCGCGCGGAACTAAGAAATGGGGCCGCATTTTTGCGCATTTTGAAGATGGCGTAATCACGATAGTATGAAAGCTATCGCACATCACCGTCTGCACGGAGCTTCGCCATCTCGCCATGAGTCACGATCTTAAATCCTTCATCGCCGATATCCCTGACTTTCCGAAACCGGGGATAATGTTTCGTGACATCTCGCCCCTGCTTCAAGCTCCGACTGCGTTTCGTCATGTCATCAACTTGATGGCGAAAGAGGTTTCCGATCTTAAAGTCGCTGGAATTGTCGCGGTGGAATCTCGAGGCTTTCTCTTTGCCGCGCCGGTGGCGCACGAAGCGGGAGTTCCCCTGATTCTCGCGAGAAAACCGGGAAAACTTCCCGGTGAACGAATTCGTGTCGACTACGGATTGGAGTATGGGACGGATAGTCTTGAATTAAAGAACGGATTGCTTGATTCCGGTTCTCGCATCGTTGTGATCGACGATGTGCTCGCGACAGGCGGCACCGCGAGAGCGGCGGGTGATTTAGTTCAGAAAGTTGGTGCATCCGTAGCGTCCTATATCTTCCTTGTTGAACTTCTCGGGCTTGGTGGGCGTGACAAGTTGAAAGATGGTGCGGTTTCTTCGTTGGTGCAGTACTAGTCCCACGCTTTCAAAGAGCGAGTAGTACGTGAACGTGCTCGTGCACCTGCGCGTATTCACAAACGAAAATGCCTCGTGAGCTGGTCTGTCCGGGAACGATCGCGGTTACGTGCCGGTGCACGAGCACGTGAATTTTCAAGGATGTTTCGGTAGTAAATAAAATGTCGGAGAGCCGCCTTCGCCCCTTTGGGGCTACGGCGCCTAAAGGAAGGGATTCTCCGTGTTGTTTGGTTCGGCCCTTTGGCCGAACAGGTTCGAATCTTAATTTCGGTGGAAGATGAAATGGCGGAGAGGAAGGGATTCGAACCCCCGTTACCCTTTCGGGTAAACCTGATTTCGAATCAGGCGCCTTCAGCCACTCGGCCACCTCTCCGTTGGGTCTAGAGACCATGTGGTCTAGAGCCCATCGGTCGGACATGTTGGGGAGTCCGACCAGGAATGGCTAGAGGGTATGTAGGAGGGCGAGAAAAGTCAATCGATGCGAGCTGTTCTTAAAACGGATGATGGCGATCTAAGATCTTGATCAGGCTGATGAAATGCCGGGTCTTTGATTCTTGAGAGCTCCCGGGGAGGGGGCATTTTTTCCGTAGGAAACCTCCCTCCAGCCTTTGACCATACCCTTGAGAGAGGTTGCGAGCCGCTTGAAAGCGTGTCGCAGGAGTTTCGGACCCTTCATGGATAAAGCCGGTGATTGGATATGGTTGGACCAACTAAACAAAGCGACACGCGAATAGCTACTTCGCCGGCTGAAGTGAGTTTGCGAGATGCCGATCTTCCCCGACGGGGCTCAGTAGAGCTTTCACTCGGCCCACGTTACCGCTCGGTTGCAGAGGCGATCGAGGGACTTTCCCGCACTCCGGGGCAGAGGGTAGATGAGCTGGTAGTCTCTAAGATGTTTGCCCTTAACAATGCCGGTGGAGTGGTCCTTCCCCCGATCCCCCGACGAGATCCGGAGCTGTGCGAACATGTGGCGTCGATGGTTGAGAGGATCAATCAGCCTGTCGGGGAGA
>JAIXPR010000295.1 GCA_027486155.1 Pseudomonadota bacterium
GTGTTATTATAAGTGTCGTTCCCGCTCGTGATTACATCCACGGAGATTTAGCGGCGCACGCTATCGGATATATCCGAGAGATCTCAGGTGAGCAGCTCAAGAATCCCTTGTATGCCGGCTATCGAATGGGAGATGTCATCGGTCAGTATGGAGTTGAAGCTCGCTACGAGCGATACCTCCAAGGGGAACGGGGATCTCAAGCGGTCATTGTAAACGCCGCCGGTAACAAGATCGGCGAAGCGTATTCGCATCTCGCCCTTCCAGGAAGCGATGTCATGCTCACGATCGATAGGCGGCTTCAAGAGGTCGCCGATCGTGCGCTGACCGGAAAAAAGGGCGCCGTTGTCGCCATGGACCCTACCACCGGTGACATCCTCGCCATGGCGGCGGCACCGCGATTCGCCCCATCAATTTTCACGACGGAGGTCTCTAAGGAAACGTGGGCGGATCTCGTCGACGCTAAGGGGAATAAACTCACGAACCGTGTGACGCAGGGAGTGTATCCGCCCGGGTCAGTGTTCAAGATATTTGTCGCGGCGGCGGCTCTATCAGAGGGCGTCGTGACTCCTCAAGAGAGATTCTTCTGTCCCGGTTATACCCTTTTCGGTACTCGAAAGTTCCGCTGTCATAAACACTCCGGTCATGGATCTGTTGATTTGTTTGAGGCGATCGTTCAGTCGTGCGATGTGTACTTTTACACCGTTGGTCAACGCCTCGGAGTAGATCGAATTTATCAGTACGCGCACGATCTCTTTGAATTTGGAGAGCCCACTGGATTGGGAATTGGGGACGAAAGCTCGGGACTCATTCCCTCTACCGCGTGGAAGGCGAAGTATTTCAGAAACCCTGAAGATAAGAAGTGGTATCCCGGCGAGACCTTGCCGGTATCGATTGGCCAAGGCGCTATCACAACGACACCGCTGCAAATCGTTCGTGGGCTCTCCGCTGTCGTCAATGGAGGGCTCGTTATTAAACCTCGCATAGTGAGAAAGGTGGTCGCAAGCGACGGGCGAGTGCTTGAGGAAACCCCCGCGGCCCCGGAGGTCGTCCGAAAGCTCGATCTTGATCCGGATATCCTTGATAAGCTCAAAAGGTCGATGGTCGGCGTAGTAGTTGATAAGCGCGGGACAGGCCATCGCGCGGCGCTTCCGGAGATCCATGGCATCCTGGTGGGTGGAAAAACAGGAACCGCGCAGGTCGCTTCTCGGGAGTCCGGTATTAAGGACGAGGACCACGCGTGGTTCGCGGGGTACGCTCCAGCTGATAATCCAAAGATCGTGGTAGCCGCTCTCGTTGAGAACGGTGGACACGGTGGGGCTGAGGCCGCGCCGATCGCGCAGGACGTGTTCGCCGCGTACTTCGGAATCCCCGATCCTCCCCCTGAAGAGAAAACAGCTGCAAAGGTTAAGCGAGTTCCCGCTCCGGAGGTGCCCGTTGACTAGCCTTAATAAGCGTCTCTTCGCTCACTTCGATTGGGGATTGGCTATCTTTGGCATCATCATTCCGCTCTTTGGTCTCGTTGTGCTCTTTAGCGCCGGGTATGACGCGGATGGGTCGGTCGATCTGTTCGGGCTCCTCACGGTCAACTTTCCGAGTGCTGCGTGTCTGAAGCAAGCGGTGTACCTCATGGTTGGTCTTATCGTGATGGGAGTAGGGATGGCTATTCCTACCCAAACCTTCTATCGCTACTCGTTCGTTTTGTATGGTGGCGCTCTCGCGTTGTTGATAGCTGTCGCTGGGTTTGGGGTTGTGGTGAACGGCTCGCGGCGTTGGTTGGACTTCGGGGGCTTTAACCTGCAACCCTCTGAGTTTATGAAGCTCGGGCTCATCGTCACGATGGCGCGCGTTTTATCGAAACGCCCCCCTCGAGACGGGGTATCCTATCGGTTTAGTGAGCTCGTGGTGCCCGGAATCTTCATCGCGATTCCTATGTTTCTGATCGCTAAACAGCCCGATCTCGGTACGGCGCTCTCTCTCGGTATCGTTGGGGTAGGGCAGATCCTCTTTGTTGGTGTTCGACGAAAGACCCTTCTCGCGATCGTCGCGGTGGTCATGGCGCTCGCGTATCCGGCATGGGAGATGTTGCATGATTATCAGCAACGGCGAATCCTTGTATTGCTCGATCCAGAGTCTGACCCCAAGGGCAGCGGATACCACATAACACAATCGAAGATAGCTGTAGGTTCAGGTGAGCTGTTTGGAAAGGGATATCGGCAGGGTACCCAAACTCAACTTGAGTTCCTTCCGGAGCATACGACGGACTTCGTATTCTCTGTGTTGGCTGAGGAGTGGGGATTTGTAGGGAGCCTGATTCTTCTTGGCCTGTTCTTCGGGCTTTTCGTGTCGATGTTGCGAGTCGCGTCGCGGACCAGGGATCTCTTTTCGTGTCTTCTCGCGTTCGGGTTCACGGTGCAGATCTTCGCGCACGTTGTCATCAATATCGGCATGGTAATCGGTCTCATGCCTGTTGTGGGAATCCCGTTACCGCTGGTGAGTTACGGAGGGTCCTCCATGCTCTCAATCCTTTTTGGACTGGGGATCGTTCAGGGAGTGAGTCTCCGAAGGCTGCAGTATCGGCCGTCGTAGGTCTTCTCAGTACGTGGCGTGGTTAGTTTTGCGCAGCGACCGAGGCACGGTTGGTCGAAGGGGAGTTTTCACAAAGAGATCAGCGAGGGTACTAAGAGTCAGAGACATCAGTAACATTGGCTCATCCCCCTCTTCAGTCTCGTTGCGCTCTTTGTAAAAACCCTCCTCATTTCCCTTGGGTAGAGTATCAGACCCGTCGCGCGTCGTGAGGGTCTGTAAGGCACCAAGGTGCTTTGCTATGTGTAATTCTCCTTGGACGTGGCGTCGGCTCTGGAGGTAGCATAGGAGAGCCCCGCGAGTAGTGCGATGAGATAGGTAGGATATGCGTACACATTTGTTCTCTGGTTTCATACTCCTTACATCCGTACTCACAGGAGGAGGCGCGGAGATGCGCGCCTTTGCCGACGACGCTCCGCGCATCTCATTTCCGCCGATGACCCAGGATGAGATCGATAGATTTCGTGATTCCTTGAAGAACAGCGTCTCCCTGGTGTCTGTCGCCCCCAAAGCATCTCAACAAGTTGATCCTCATCTTGAGGGGCTCTGGGCAGGCTCGAGCACGGAGGTGTCGACATCTATCCGTGAGGTTGTTCTCAGATTCCGTCCTTTGACCGAGGAGTTACTCGCGCGTTCCGTTACAACTGAGAACGCCTCAAGCGCCCTGCTTGAGTATGTGGACCTCAAGATGGCGTACGAGGACCAGCAGATTATCTTCGTGCACTCCCACCCTCAAGATGGGAGAGAGGTTGGAGGTTTTAAAGCAAAGCTGAAACGTAAAGACGATCCGACGCGGGTTAAGATGATTCTCGGCCAGCGAGATTCGGGGATGTATGTGGCGGTTCCCCCACTTAACGATCCAACTCAACTGTGGGGGCTCTATGTCTGTCCGCGTATAATCCAGCATCAATCGGTGGGGCGAACAGGCACGCGAGTGATGAAGCTTGAGAATTCACCCTACCAGCTCTCTGAGGTGAAGGTGACGGCGGACGCTGTAGGCACCGCTACCTTGGAGGCTTCCCGCGGAAAGGTTCGCGCCGGTGTGACTCTTCAGCCCTCTGATGGTCTTCCCGAATCGATAAGCCCGAGCGACGTCTCTATCTCCGCTGTCGCTGAGCCGAAGGTCCGATACCGTCCGAAGTTTCCCTTTGACTTCTCTCGCTTTGCCCCGCGCACCGATGTCCAGCAGGGGGTTAACGTGGTCGTGGAGTTCCAAAATCGCGCGGGCAAGATTCGCCGGCAAAACTTTAGCCACGTCGTCTCCGTTCATAAATCCAACGAGCTATCACCAGTGGCGGTGCAGGTACAGGGCGGTAGACCGACGGCTGATACTGGGGACTGCTACATCGTGCAGGTTCAGAGGTACTCTTGGAAGGAGTACGATAGTGGGGAGGTCACCTTTTAAAGGGGACGCTACCTTTTTCATGAGTTGGGATCCTCAAAAGCCGTTGTATCTCCTCTTTGAGAGGCTGCGACTGCCGACCTTCATTCAGGTACTTATCATGTTTTAGTGCCTCTTGGCGAAGCCCTTCTGCCTGACCACTCCACTAACCTCAAATAATCCAGGGATATATCCACCCCTGCCAATAAGCGCCGCATCCTAACCAAACGCTCTAAGTAGTCCGACTAACTTAGAAATTACGGCAAAAGAGAGGAGTGGATAGTGGGCAACGGCTAACCTGATCACATGAGAGCGCTACGGCTTCTTGCACTAGTAGTGTTTTTTTTCTGTGCTCTTCTCATGGCGCAACGGGGATCGTGTACCGATGTCACGGTGTCATCGATAACGATCGGCACTCCGAATCCAGCCGACGGTGATGTCGCTATCTCATTTGATATCGCGTGGACCCATTCATGGCGAACGAGCTCAGCGCCGTACAACTGGGATGCGGCGTGGGTGTTCGTTAAGTACCGGGTAAACGGTGGGGAATGGAACCACGCTCGCTTAAACGAGAGCGGGCATTCTGTTCCCGCAAACGCCGCACTCATGATCGGACTCTCCGACACCGATAGCGCGTTTAATCTCTCGACCAATCCAGGTGTTGGAGCGTTTATCTTCCGACGCGCAAACGGAAGTGGAAACTTCTCAGCGACTGGAGTATCGCTGAGTTGGAACTACGCCGCTAACGGCATCACGACAACCGATGACGTAGAGGTTAAGGTTCTTGCGGTCGAGATGATCTACGTTCCCCTGGCGCCGTTCTACGCGGGTGATAACGCTACCGCTGATGCCTCGTTTAAGCAGGGGAGCTCAGACACCGATCCGTGGTTTATAGACCGAGAGGATTCGCTCTCTACCACCAATTCATCCGGCAACGGCACCGGAAGCGGGCAAAACGACCGCCTCTTCTACAACCCAACAACAACCGACGCGGATAGTAACGGGGCAACATACACCCTTGCATCTTCATTCCCCAAAGGATTTGCCCCGTACTACGTCATGAAGGGACACATCAGCCAGGGGCAGTGGGTTAGCTTCTTTAACACCCTCACCACCACTCAGAAAGCAACCAGAGATATCACCAGTGATAAGGGAGATTCCCTCTCGTATCGAAACAACGTGAGCTACTCAAGTGGTGATGCAACCCTTCCTAATCAGGGGGGGGGAGCTACCTATGGTTATGTAGGGATGAGCTACCTCAGCTGGGCTGACCTCACAGCGTTTCTCGACTGGGCAGCGCTTCGTCCGATGAGTGAATTAGAGTTTGAGAAGATCGCTCGAGGGGGGTTCACTCCGGTGTCAGGGGAGTACGCGTGGGGGAGCACCTCCACGACACAGGCTACCGCGATAACGAACCCTGCCTCTGCTATGGAGCGTGCACAGAGTGGCGCTCAGATCTCGTACGGCGACCACGCCGCGGTACAGGGCCCCCTTCGGGTGGGCAGCTTCGGGTACGGAGTCAGCTCTCGAGAGGAGGCAGGCGCTGGCTTCTACGGCGCGATGGATCTCTCGGGAGGTTTATGGGACCGGGTGGTCACCGTTGGAAACGCCGCGGGGCGTTCCTTTGATGGCTCGCTCCACGGGGATGGTGTTCTTGATAGCGCCGGAAACGCTACGACATCCGGTTGGCCCGCCACGAACGCTGCGGGAGCTGGCTTCCGAGGTGGTAGTTGGTACGACCCTCTCCCCCTTGCGCGGTTATCAGATCGGAGCCGTGCCGCGTTAGTCGATACTACCCGAGCTAACACCTTTGGAGGACGTGGCGTTCGCTCCGCGTTTGGAGCGAGTATTCCAGAAGCGACTCCGACACCTACTCCAACGAGTACTCCAACGGATACTCCAACGACAACGCCGACACGCACACCAACGAGCACACCGACGATTACTCCGACGGTCACGCCAACTGCCACTCCGACGAACACCCCAACTCCGGTCGCAACCGCGACACCAACATCGACGCCGACCGTGACGCCGACCCCTGACACCGTTCCTCCAGCCGTGCCGATCCTCGCGCTCTCAACTCCTGCGACATCCCCGGGTAATGTTTCGTCACCAACGTTCCTGGTAACGCTCACAGGAGGAGATTACTTCATCACTGGCGATACGATCGCGCTCTATGAGGGAGCTGGATGTACCGGTAGCGCTGTTGGAACGAACGCCTCGCCAGGAACAGGCACGAGCGCTTCGATTACTCGGTCAACGGCACAGAGTGAGGGGACGACTGAGTACTCAGTTCGCGCTACCGACGCGGCGGGTAACTTATCGTGCTCCGCCGCAACGCTCTCCTATACCCTCGACACTACCGCTCCAGCAGTGGCTGTATCGAGTCCATCGGCAGGGGCGAGCTTCCTTACAACATCGCAGACCTACACCGGAACGTGTGAGGCGGGACTGACGGTTGCAATCACCTACGGCGCGAACGTAACCGGCGCGGCAACGACAACGTGTGCCTCGGGAACCTTCTCAGTTGCCGTTACGCTCTCCGGACAGAACGGAACACGCGATGTGACCTTTGCTCAAACCGATGTGGCAGGAAATACGGGTTCGATCCCCCGACAGGTCAATTGGAGTGGAGCGCCGACCTTCTGCCCAGAGAACTACGTAGTGGTGCCAGCAAATTCCGCGATGGGTGTCACCAGCGACTTCTGCGTCGCGAAGTATGAGATGAAGGCGGTTGATCTCAATCCCGCCACAAGCGCTATCGCCGGAGCTATCACCACCTCCACCAACGATGGTTCGGCAACAACCCCATTCCCAGCATCACGCTTTGATGGAACACCGTGGGTGAGTATCACCCGGGACAACGCGGCGTTAGAGTGCGCATCGCTTGGCGCTAACTACTCCCTTATCTCAAACGCGCAGTGGCAGACCATCGCGCGAAATATCGAAGCGACGACAAGTAATCAAGGAACTGGAGCTAACGCTAGTCGCATCAATCGGGGGCACAGCGATAACTCCCCATCGTCAAGACTTGCGGCATCGTCTGACGATTCCGACCCGTGCATCGGTACCCTCAATACCGCGTGCACTACCTCATCCAACGTGGATTGGTTGCAGAAGAGAACCCATACCCTCTCCAACGGCGCGATTATTTGGGATATCGCGGGAAATGTGTGGGAGTTTACCTCGACCGACCGGTCAGCGATAGTGAGTGGAACGGACCTCACTTCAGCGGGATGGTCAGGCACCACAGGCTACTCGGCGGCAACCTTCGATACCACCTTCGGTGGGGTCTCCTACCGCACTAGATTTGGGCCATCCAACAGCACGTGGAGCCACACCAATAACAGTATCGGGAACTTTTTAGGGGGCACCGGCGGAGCGATCGCGCGTGGAGGGGATTATGTGAATACGACTAATACCGGAATATATTCCACCTCGCTCACTGTCGATACTACCACATCGATCGGAACTACTATCGGCTTCCGCTGCGTCTACACCCCACCTACCTCCGCCGCAGGTGATTCAACCCCGCCTACTATCTCCTCACTAACTACCGATCTGCCGGCGGTGTCCGGCGTTCAAACGGCACAGATTAGGAATAACGCGTTCTGGGATCTTACCTGGAGCCTCTCGGATAACGTCGCTACAGGCTCGTCGATCTTTGTGCGCGTCTACCGCACGGTCTCCGCCTCATCCTCTGACTTCCCAAATCCGGAGACGGCAACGGTCTATCGCTCCGGTTGGGGGCTTACCTCTATCCTCGATGAGAACGCGAGCTCGGTCTTTAACCACTACGTCAACTACGTGGTGCTTGCGCAAGATCCAAGCGGCAATCAGACTCAGTCGACTATTTCAATTTTGAACATTACTTCGTGTCCGACTGGATACGTTGGCGTTCCCCCGAATACCAGCATGGGTATAAACGGTGAGTTCTGCGTTGCCGAGTACGAGATGAAGCCTGTGGATAGAAATCCGGCCTCTGATTCGCTGGCTGGTGCGTCAACAACCTCCGCCAATAACGGACTCTCGAACAGTCCTTTCCCGGCATCGCGTGCAGATTTCACTCCGTGGGTAAGTATCACTCGTAACAACGCGGCGCTTGAGTGCGGGGCTCTTGGCGCCGGATATTCTCTGATATCGAATGCACATTGGCAAACTATCGCACGAGAGATTGAGGCGACGGTGAGTAATCAAGGTACAGGTTCAAACGCTAATCGTATCAATCGTGGTCACAGCGACAACTCGCCAGCAGCGGTACAAGCCGCAACGACGGACGACTCGAATCCCTGCTTTGGCACCGGGAATATTGCGAACTGCTCGGATAAGACACACTCGGATTGGCTGCAGAAACGAACTCATACCCTCTCAAATGGTTCAATCATCTGGGATATCGCTGGAAACGTGTGGGAGTTCACATCTACCGATCGCTCCTCAATCGTTAACTTGACAGATCTTGCGTCAGGAACCTGGAATGCAACGGGATACTCCGCCGCTCTATTTGATACCACTTTTGGTGGAGTGTCCTACCGGAATCGATTCGGCCCCTCAAACAGCGCATGGAATCATACCAACAATAGTATCGGCAACTTGTATGCCGGCACAGCGGGGGCAATCTATCGAGGCAGCTACTATGGCGAGACAACAAACGCCGGCATTTACTCTACTTCTCTGAATCTAAACGCAACCACTACGAGTACGTTTGTGGGCTTCCGCTGTGTCTACACCCCACAATTCCCGCAAACTCCGGCGCTCTCGGGCACAACCCCCACAACGGATACAACGCCAACCTGGTCGTGGGTATCAGGTGGGGGAACCGGAAACGGAACCTTCCGCTACCGATTAAACAACTCAGATATGAGTAGTGGTACGACAACCACGACCTCTCTCTCCCTTACGCCGGACTCCCCACTCGCCGATGGCGCGTATACACTCCATGTGCAGGAGCGTGACGCTGCTGGCGTATGGTCTATCGCGGGCTCCTATACGATCGTCGTCGATACAACGCCTCCGAACTCGCCGGTTGTGACTAGCGCCAGCGCCACAGCCACCGTACGCCGACCTCAGTGGACCTGGACATCGGGCGGTAACGCAGGCAACGGAACGTATCGCTACAAGCTCGATGACTCAGATCTTACTGCTGGAGCAACGACAACGACCTCTCTCACCTATACGCCACCGTCAGATCTTCAGTACGGTAACCATGTCCTCTACGTTCAGGAGCGTGATGATGCTGGCAACTGGTCGAGCACGGGGTCGTTCACGGTCTTTGTGGACGTCTATACGGTCGACGCGGTCAGCCTCACGCCAGGAAGTGGATGGAATCCGAATACGGTCATACTGCAGAATGGAGCAACCCTCACTATCTCCAACCCCGTAACGATCTCGAACATCACCGTCGATTCGAACTCAAACCTGGTTGTTGACCGTGCGCTGGACCTTGGTAACCTCACCGTAAACTCAGGAACCGTCACATCTACTGCATACGCCAACACCTTCAGTGGAACTACATGGCTAACTACTCCGGCACCCGGTAACGGTCAGCTCATTCTTAACCTCTCAGGCACCCTCACCGTTGGAGGCTCGGGCAGAATTCACATGGACGCTAAGGGATACCAAGGTGGTATCTCCACCCGCACGCAGGGTGGTTCACCAACGGGGCCCGGTACCACATCAACAGCAGCAAACGGTGGTGGTGGCGGCGGTGCAGGAAGCAACACTGTCGCTGACGCGGGGTCTTACGGCACGCTCGGTGGCAGAGGTATCACGGGCGTTACTCCGGGTAGTACCTATGGAGCAAGTGACTTTGCAGCGCAGCTCCATCTCGGCTCAGGGGGTGGATCGGGTGATTCTTTAAATGGAGGGTTCGGCGGGGGAGCCATTAAGGTATCAGCTGCACACGTATCGCTCGCCTCCGGCGCACAGATCACCGCCAAGGGTGTAGGAGCAAACATAACATACTCCGGCGGAGGCTCCGGCGGAACGATCGTCATAGCTATCTCCGGAACCTTTACAAACTCAGGTGGCACTATCTCTGCAGCGGGTGGCACAGGGGCGACGGTCGGTGGTGACGGTCGTATCAGCTTCCCGCAGAGCGTGTTGATCGACGGGTCTAACAACCTAACGGTAGCGGGGATATCACCGATCGATATTCATCTCACCTCGTCGATTAACACCTTTTCGGTTGGAGCCAATACAACGGTGAACCTAACCGCCGCCAATAATGTGACGGTAAGCTCCCTCGTCATTAACGGCGCAAGCGCTGTGGTGAA
>JAIXPR010000175.1 GCA_027486155.1 Pseudomonadota bacterium
CTCCTTTCAAACTACAAAAAGAAGGTTCTGTGAACATACAAGGGCCCGTCTCCTGACGGGCCGGGTATGTCACCATTATTCAAATTGGATCGCGGCCCCAGGTGCGAATTGAAACTGTGGTCGCGATTCTGGCATATCGGAATATTGCGCATTTAAAACGACCTTCGCCTCACGCAACCACATGGCGGTCAGGAATGACCGCCCTCCCAATCACGGGGCGCCCATTGGGAGGGCGACCATTTCTGGTCGCCAAAATATCCCATGTCGAAAATGTCCTTCATGATGAGGAACGATCCGGAGGGCCCGTTCATCGTCCGCCGAAGCTTGAGCGAAGGTGGATCCCGACGGGCTCCCCCTTTGCTACGCTCCGGGGGACAAGCGGGTATGTTACCAACATTCAAATTTGATCGCGGCTTCAGGTTCCAATTGAAAAGGCGGTCGCGATACCGGCCCGTAAGGATACGGGCCCTCCGGATTAAACCGAGCTCACGTTTCGGCTCGGTGTAGGCGTAGCCGTCGGATCAACTAAATGGCGTCGATTGCATCTCAACGTCATCGATGATTACATCATAGTTGATGAGCGAATTGATGGTTCCTAGCATGAGGCGGCCCACGCTCGCTGTAGAGGTTCCAGTGTTGGACACAGCGAGCATTCCTGATGCTCCAGAAGCTGGCCATGTTGGTCTCGAAGATGTCGTCGTGAGCCCCACGCGACAGATGGAGTTAGTGCCACTTCCCGCCTCGTACTCAAGCCAGCCGTAGTAGGTCGTTCCGGTGGTCGGGGCAGTCGCGGCATTGACGGTGCCGCCGCCAGCGGGACTAGACCGAAAATGGTTTGCTCCATTGGTTAATCCTACAGTGCAGAGGATATTATTAGCGGAATCTCTCAAGGTCATGAGAACACTGTTCCCCGCTGAAACTCGCTGCGAATTAAATCTGAATCGAACGTGCACCGATGAAGCGGGGGTAAACGAGGCATAGCCATTCACTCGTGCAGTTCCAGCGGATTCTAGACGAGCGGAGTAGCTGCCCGACAAAGGCGCCGGTGCGGTCGCGTACTGAGCGTTAAATGCGACCAGCGGAGATGTTGTGTTGAAGACCCATTGATTGACCACACCCGGCCCCTCAAAGGTTTCCGTCAACGGCAGGGACTGAGGAGTCGGGGTAGGGGTAGGCGTTACGGTTGGCGTTCGGGTTGGTGTAGCGGTTGGTGTGTTTGTTGGAGTAGCCGTTGGCGTGAGAGTCGGTGTAGTTGTTGGCGTCGATGTTAACGTAGGGGTGCTAGTTGGCGAGGCTGTAGGTGTGTGAGTTGGGGTTACCGTTGGGGTGCTTGATGGGGTCGTTGTCGGAGTTGCCGTTGGGGTTGCGGTGTAGGTTGGAGTCTCAGTTGGTGTCGCTGTCGGCGTGGCGGTTGGCGTCACGGTCGGGGTTATCGTTGGTGTGTTTGTCGGGGTGGCTGAAGGTGTCGATGTCGAGGTAGGTGTTACCGTCGGAGTCATCGTCGGTGTCATGGTTGGCGTCGGTGTCGCCGTCGGCGTATTTGTCGGTGTCTCAGTTGGTGTCGCCGTCGGCGTTACGGTCGGAGTCTCCGTTGGAGTGAAAGTTGGGGTGTGCGTTGGCGTCAGCGTTGCCGTTGCTGTCGGTGTCGGTGTCGCAGTCGGCGTACTCGCAGGAACGCTCTCGCCGAATGCAGATCGCGCTCCTCGACCACTGGAGGTGCTGTCTCTCGCGGTGCTGATGAAGGCTGCCTTCGTTCTGTCCGACAATCTAGCTGCCGTTGCGGCGTCGTACCAACTCCCACCTCGATACCCCGCGCCTTGCGCGTTTGAAGGGGGCCAGGAGGTAACGTTTGCGTCTCCGCTGGCATCAAGAACGCCATCTCCGTGACGTGATCCGTTAAAGGAGCGTCCTGATGAGTTAGCTAGGGTGACCACCCTATCCCAGAGGGAGCCCGAGAGATCCATCGCCCCGTAGTATCCAGCTCCCGCGGAGTCCCGAGTTGATACGGTATAGCCAAAGCTTCCCGCTCGGAGAGGTCCCTGAATACCAGAATCGTTGCCATACGAGATGTTGGCACCGCTCTGCGCTCGCTCCGTTCTAGCTCCGGCGTTGGAGATGCTCGTTGCTTGCGTCGCTGTTGTGCTTCCCCAGGCATATTCCCCCGATACCGATGAGAGGGGACCGCGCCCTAGCTTTTCATACTCAAGCTCAGAGAGGGGACGTAAGCCTGCCCAGTCGAGGAAGGCGGTGACATCACCCCAGCTCAAGTAACTCATCCCGACATATGCGTAGGTTGCTCCTCCACCTTGATTCGGTAAGGTTGCGTCGCCACTCGTCCAGCTCACGTTATTGCGGTAGGCGAGGGAGTCCCCCTTGGTTGCGGTGATATCTCTCGTGCTCTTCTGTGCTGAGGAGAGGGCGTTAAAGAACGAGACCCACTGCCCCTGGCTAATGTGGCTCTTCATCGCGTAGTAGGGCGCAAACCCTTTTGGAAAAGCCGCTGGAACGGTGTAGGTCGCGCCCGCCGCGTCTCCATCAGAAAAAGATGGATTGTAGTAACGGGGCGCCGTTTGACCGGAGCCGCTTCCGTTGCCGGTAGTATTCTCTGTGCTTAACGATGCCTCGGTCGTTATCCGCCACGGGTCGGTGTCTGAGCTTCCCTGCACAAGAGACCCTGTTGCTGAGCCGTTATCTCCGGCGTAGAACGGTGCCTCTGGGATGTACACCATCTCCATGGCGTAGACATTTATACCAACGTCGTCGGTTATGAGTATGGAGTTTGCCGCGTAGTTCCACTGAAGTGATACCCCAGTTGCGGTAAAGGTTCCCGCGCCGGAGTTTCGTCGGTAGATGAATGCTCCGACAGCAGGATTGGTCGAAGCGTTAAAGGCGGTATTCGTGTCGGCGAGCCCGACGGTGATCGCGGCGTTAGAAGGAATTGAGTGACCCGTTTCGGTGAGCTTCGCGTGGTTCCAATCCCCGCCGTTTACTCGGTACTTTACGAACACCCATGCCGCGTCCCAATTGTCGGGAGCGCTACTAGAACGCCACGAGTTGGTCCACGACATATCGAAATTGATTGCGACCGTTCCGGTCCCTGTGTTCGGTGTTCCAACCGCGATATTGGTTACGGTGACATCGCTGCACCACCCCACGGACGCAGAGAAGAGTAAGCTCGCAAG
>JAIXPR010000374.1 GCA_027486155.1 Pseudomonadota bacterium
ACGTGATCGATTCGGGATACGCCCGAATCAGTCGATATAATGGGCGTCAGCGCACCAAGCGCCTGCCGATAGAGAAGATCGCGAAGAGTAGCGCGAGCCAACGCGCGGGTCGGGCTGGGCGTGTGCAAGAGGGGGTTTGCATCCGACTCTACGATGAGGGAGATCTCCTTGAGCGCCCAGATTTTACGGACCCTGAGATCCTTCGCGCGAATCTGGCCGAGGTAATTCTTCGCATGAAGGCGTTCAAGCTCGGGGATATCGAGAGCTTTCCGTTTTTGAACGCTCCTGATGGGCGTAGTGTCCGCAGTGGGTACGCCTTGCTCCATGAGCTCGGGGCGCTCACGAACGATCAGCAGTTAACCCCTCTCGGTTCGGAGTTGGCGCGTCTTCCCGTCGATCCCACGATCGGGCGGATCCTATTGCAGGCGCGGCGGGAGCACGTTGTGCCCGAGGCTATCGTGATAGCGGCTGGTCTTAGTATCCAAGATCCCCGGGAGCGCCCATCCGACAAGCGGGAGAAAGCTGAGGCCGCGCACCGAGGTTTCACACATGCTGAATCGGATTTCCTGACGCTTCTTACGATATGGTCACGATACTCCGCTGAGGGGCGGTCAACGAAGAGCCAGTCTCAGGTTCGAAAATTCTGTAAAGCGAACTTTCTCTCGTACATGAGGATGCGAGAGTGGGGGGATCTCATCAAGGAGCTCCAAGAGGCGATGGGGGTGACTATCAGTGATCTCGCTCCCGTCGACGACATCAAAAAGTTCGATGGGCGGTATCGGGCGGTACATCGCGCGGTCTTGAGCGGCTTTCTTGGACAGGTGGCGTATCGCCTCGCTCCCAACACCTACCGCGCCGGTGGAGGAAGGGAGGTATCGATCTTTCCCGGGTCCTCTCTGGCTGAAAAGAGCGCAAAACGTGGCGCGCCTGAGGGTCGAAAGCATACGCGAGATGGTCGCGGGGATTCGTTGCAATGGATTGTAGCGGCAGAGATAGTTGAGACATCCCGCGTATTCGCTCGCCTCGCCGCGAAGGTTCAGGTCTCGTGGATAGAGGAGCTGGGACGACATCTCTGCAAGCGAACGTGTGAGGAACCTCGATGGGATCAAGGGCGTGGAGAGATCGTCGCGCGAGAGCGGGTGACACTGAACGGTATGGTGCTTGCCTATCGAAGGATAAACTACGGGCGCTATGATCCGGTCGCCGCGAGCGAACTCTTTATTCGGAGCGCTCTCATCGATGAAGCGTCACCATTTGAATACTCCTTTATCCGTGATAATCGTAAGACCACCGATAAGGTTGCAACCCTGCTCGCCTCCATGGGGCGACTGAATCGGGTTGAGCTTGAGGATCGGCTCGTCCAGTTCTACAGGGAGCGGTTCCCCGCCGTTACGTCTGCGCAGGATTTCCACCAAGCCGTCAAGAACGGGCGACAATCCTTTGACGTAACCCAGGATTATCTTACTCGTGGTGAGGAGTTGTCCTACGATGCGGCGCTCTTTCCCAATTCCATCGAGATCGCGGGGAGCGCTGTAGACCTACACTATCGGTATGAGCCCGGAGGTGAGCGTGACGGTGTGACCCTCTCGCTGCCCCTTGCGCTAGCCCGAAAGATCCCGTCGCGAATGATCGATGGCGTTATCGAGGGACTTCGTGAGCAACAGGTAGGGTATTTGATCCGATCGCTCCCAAAGGACCTACGAAAGCGAGTGGAGAGCATTCCGTCGATCGCCACTACGATAGCGCACCATCCAGTCTTGAAGGATGCGCCCCTCCTTGAGGGAATTTTCTCAGTGCTTTCGAAGGAGTTCGGCATCGCGGTTCCCCAGGGCGCGCTCTCCCTTGAGAGCTTGCCCCTTCACCTCAGGCCGAGGATTGAGATTCGCAGCGAACGCGGTCAGGTGGCGAGTGGTCGAGATCTCGGTGAGGTGCTTGGCAAGCTTACCGACTCGTCGGAGGAGGGGACTACCCATCATCTGACCGCGTGGTCCGACCTGCGCGCTCAGTGGGAACGGGAGGATGTCACGTTGTGGGACCTCGGAGATCTTCCGGAGCGGATCGAAGTGACGAAGATTTCAAACGTGCCGATGTATGTCTATCCCGCGCTTACGGTCGAGGAGGAGCGCGTCGCGTTACGGTTGCTGGATACCCTCGACGAAGCGCGCGTGGCCTCTCATCACGGGGTGAGAGCGCTCGCGCAGCGTGTGCTCGCGAGGGAGGTGCAGGAGATAAAGAAACAGGCGAAGGACCTTGATGGGTGTAAGTCTCTTCTTATGCTCTTTTGCGGCGTTGATCAGATGAAGGGAAGCGTTGTTGAAGCGGCGCTTGCGCGCATGTTCGAGGGGGAACCGACCTATCCCCTCACACAAGCGTACTTTGACGCGCTACTCGCGACAGCGCGTTCTCGCATGCCGGACCTCGTGCCCTCGCTTCTTCGATGGCTCAAGGAGTGTCTTGAGCTTCGCCGCGCGTTAGTGAGCATCGCTCGACCCTATCCCGGTATGCGGGATGATCTTGATGAGTTAGTGCCACCCTCATTTTTGACGAGTACTCCTTTTGAGCATCTGCGACACCTTCCGAGGTATTTAAAGGGGATGAAGCTTCGGTGTGAGCGAGCGGAGAAGGATCCGAGTCGGTATCAAGAGCGAGCGCGTGAATTAGTTCGGTACGTCGAGCTTGCGCGCAAGAACGATCGGCGGGAGCAACTTCGTTGGATGGTCGAGGAGTTCAAGATATCCCTCTTTGCGCAGGAGTTGGGGACTCAATATCCGATATCGGCTCAACGGATAGAGAAATTCTTGTCCACCTATCAGCAGAATAACTAGGCACGGAAAGTACATGCGTGGGCAATTGGTGCAGGCGTGGACGTGCTCGTTCCCGTGGAGCGACTGAATCGTTTGAATTATCAATTCCTGAACCTTCGCGTCCTTTGTGGTCAAAAAATTCTAGAGGACTCGGATTAACAGTTCTCGTTTCCGCAACGAGCCAAGCGTGGTATAGCTCAAGCTGTATGAAGGTCTACGAGTCGCCCACCCAATTGTCGCAGGAACAGGCACTCGCGTTACCGCGCGAATCACGCGCCAGCGATTGGCACGGCGCCCCGTTGCCCATACCACTCTCCTGGAGCATCGCCCTTGATCCTCACGCGCTGTGGTTTGTGTGCACCCTACCCGGGGGAGGGCGCAGCTCGTCTACTCCCGGAACGTTCGTTGAGGGGTTGTGGGAGGAGGACGTAGCGGAGCTCTTTATTAAATCTCCGTCCGGTGTGTATCAGGAATTAAATATCGCTCCCTCAGGAGCATGGTGGTCGATGACCTTAACGGACTATCGGGTGCGAAGTGAGGTGGCTCAACGTCCTCACCTTCTCTCCCTCTCGACCTTTGTTGATGGGGAATCGTGGAACGTCGTTGTTTCCCTCGCTCGTTCGACGATGGAGGTTCCTGTTTCACCAGATTCTTTCCTCCACGTGTCGGGTATGTGGTACCAACCACAGCCGTACTACCTCTCGTCCCGCCCAGCCCCCGGCGAGGCCCCTGATTACCACCACCTTGAGTGCTTCGAGCGAGTGGTCATGCTGCCGGTCCCTGCCTCAGCGTAACATGCTGATCTGATGCCGTTTTTGAGGCCCTCACCCGGAAAACAGTGAGTTGTACAAACGTTACGGTGTGTGCTAACCTCCCACTATCTCTCGGCAGGTCCCTGCCATTTTGGGTGTGTCTCTCACACTCATGAACGTAACTCCGATGCACGTCTGTATCGTTGGGTCGCGCTACACAGGCGAAGCGTTGGCTACTGGCTTGCGCTTCGACAGCAGGGATGGGTCGTAAAGAGAAGATGTATGGCGTAACGAATGACTAGTGAAGTGTCTGACAACCTTTTGCCGTCCGGTGAGATCTCCGTAGGAGAGGTAGCCGAAGGTATCGAGAACACTCCGATGTGGCGCATGATCAGTGATGTCGCCGCGTCAGAGGGCGTTGAGCTCTTTGACATCGAGTATCCACGTGATGGTGGAGCGTCGGGGCGGAGTGGGGTTGTTCGGGTTTACATCACCAAGGGGGCTGAGGCGGTCGCTGAGAGTTCTGAAGAGAGCAGTTCTGAAGAGAACAGTTCTGAAGAGACCACTGAGCGTCGAGGTAGCGTAACTTTCGATGATTGTGTTCGAGTCACAAAGAGACTCTTAGACATCGACGAGGAGAACGCGTTCGTTCCAGCTAGCTGCGTTTTGGAGGTCTCCAGTCCGGGGGTCAACAGAGCGCTTAGGCTGCCAGTGCATTTCAGTGGAGCCATCGGTGAGCGAGTTCGACTTAAGTTTCGAAACGCTCAAGCTTCGTATCAGGTCGTCACCGGCCAGCTGCGAGCGATGAACGATGGTATCCTTGAGGTTGAGGTGGAGGAGAAGAAGCGCACAGAGACGCTCTCAATTCCCCTCGCAGAGGTGAAGGAAGCGAGAGTTGACTTCAAATTTTAACGGAGCCTCCGCCTGTGTGGCGTGAGTGGTATCCGGTAATGATGGAAGAGGTAAGTAAGTATGTCATCGAACTTTGACCTTAACGCAATCCTGAGCCAGATGGGCCGAGATAAGGGGATTGATAAGCAGGTGCTTATTGAGGCTGTTGAGTCGGCTATGCTCTCAGCGGCGCGCAAGCACTATGGTCATAATTTGAACCTTGAGACGAAATTCAACGATGAGACCGGCGAGATCGAGGTCGTTCAGTTCAAGGTTGTTGTGGATACCGTTGAGGATCCAGATACACAGCTTTCTGTTGAGGACGCTCGTAAGGAGGTAGATCCTGACGCGATGGTAGGTGACGAGCTCGGTAAGAAATTGGATACCGATGTTCTTGGCCGTATCGCGGCGCAAACCGCCAAGCAAGTTATCATGCAAAAGGTACGTGACGCGGAGCGTGGCGTTATCTACGAGGAGTACAAGGATTGTAAGGGTGACCTTATCAACGGAATCGTACTCCGCCTTGAGCGAGGTAACATTATCGTTAACCTCGGTCGAACAGAGGCTATCCTTCCGAAGCGTGAGCAGATCTCTCGTGAGCGTTACCGCCCTGGCGACCGTCTCCGTGGAATGGTGCTCGACGTAGACCGTTCCGCTCGTGGTCCGCAGATCATTCTTACACGAAGCCACCCAGACCTCATCAAGAAGCTCTTCGAGCTTGAGGTTCCTGAGATCGCTGACAAGGTCATCGAGCTTAAGGCTGTTGCTCGTGAGCCCGGTGAGCGCGCGAAGATCGCGGTAT